>NZ_JBFAMR010000097.1:0-24139 GCF_040656595.1 Actinoplanes sp. NPDC049802 | reverse complement strand
CGGTGGCCCGCGCGAGGGCGTAGCCGCCGGTGACGTAGTCGTTGTGGATGTGTGTCTCGAAGACGTGCGTGATCGTCACCTTCTCGGCGGCGGCGCAGCCTGATCCGGTCCGGTGCCAGCGCCACCAGATCCGTGGTCCGGGCCAGGAAGACGGAGTCCCGATTCCACCCGTTCGAATTCAGCCGTTCGGACACCAATCCGATCACCCGCTGCCGCTCGGTCGCGACGACCGGGGCACCGCTCATTCCCGGCTGCGCCTGCCGGCAGGTGACCTTGGCCCAGACCCGTCCCAGCGCGCCGACCTCGCCTACGTACTCGCCCACGCCCGAGTCGAAGTCCCAGCCGTCGGCGAAACCGGTCAGGTGGACCGGATCACCGGGAAGCACCTCACCGTGCGGGGCGAGCAGCAGGGGTGACCATACCGCCGCGCCGCCGATGTGGACCAGGGCGACATCGGCGTCCTCATCGCGGGGCAGACCGGTGTCGACCGGTAACGAGACGCCCGGCGCGGCGAACGGCTCGAAGGTCCACGTCGCGTCCTCCCAGCCGGAGAGAACGTGGGCCACCGTCGCGGCCAGGCCGTCCTCCGTCACCGCGAAGGCGGTGCCGATCGCGTCGCCGTCCCGGACCAGACGGCCCACCGCATCCATCGCCGCACCTCAATCCGGGAAGAGCCGCTGCGCCAGGTCGAGGAGCGGGTCGGCATTCTCCGGATGGTCGGCGGACAGTCGCTGGCGTTCGTTCGGGGCGCGACGGGCGCGATCGAGCTTCACCGCGGCAGCGAGCTTCTCGCCATTGACGCGGGCCACGTCGCCCGCGGCGGCGCGAACCTCCGCCGCCTCGGCGCGTTGCCGCTGGTCAGCCACCCGCTGCCCCTGCACGGAGGTGCCGAACAAGGCGCCCGCCGCGGCGAAGGCCACCGCCTGCAGCGAGGCCAGTACAGCGAGCATTCGCTCCCAGGTCGCGTCCGTGGCGTCGACGCTTGCCAGCAGCCAGCCGAGCAGTGCCAGCCAGGCGACCAGCACACAGACCGCGACCGTGAGAGCGGTCCGGCCGAGCGGCGCAGGCGCCGCGCTCCTCTGTTCCTCCACCGGTGCCGAATCCATGGTGGCCTCCCAGACAATCACACCCGGGTGTCACCTCCACCGTGTCCTCAGCCCGGCTCGGCCGGGTAGAGAAAAAGGTCCTGGCGTCCGGGTGACACACCCGCCGGCCGCTGACGCCGGCGCCGGAGTTCGAGGACACGGTGGCGCGGGTCCTCCCCGGACGGCCGGAAGGCTGATCGGCCGGTGGCCGCCTGCGCCGGTGGACCGTCTACCGGAGGACGTCCCCGGAGGCGGCTCGCAGCAGCATCTCCATGATGTCGTCGCTGATCACGGCCAGCACCGCGACCATCTCGGCGGTGACCGCCCGCGTCCTGTCGTCGAAGACGCACAACGCCCCGACGACCTGGTCCTGCAAACGCAGCGGCACACCGGCGTAGGCCCGGATCCCGTTCACGGTCATGACCGCGTTCCGGCCGCCGGGATAGCGTTCGCCGAGGTCGTCGATCAGCACCGCGGCGTTCGTGTCGACCACGTCGGTGCAGGGCCCCCACTCGCCGGGCAGGCCGCCGGCCTCCAGGACCGACGCCGGCATGCCGTGCGACGCGACCACGGCCACGCTCCCGGCGAGCACCAGGTTCACGGCGGCCGCCCGTACTCCGAACGCCGCCGTGATCTGCCGCGCCACCTCACTCAACTGTGCCGCCATCGCATCACCGGCATCGAGCAGCGCCGCGACCGCCCGGAGCCGCGCCGGGGAGCACACCACCGCGTACCCATCGGGTCCGAGTTCCGCCGGCAGGTCGATGAGGACCGGGCTTGACGCGTTCATGTGCGGCTCCCCTGGAACATCTCCGCGGCTGACTGTCGCGAAGGTCGCAGTGACTATCGGCCACCCTCCGAGAAGGCGAGCGACCCGATGGTTGCAAGTGAGGTGAAATCGTCACCCCCAGCACCACGGCCCGGGAGCGGCTGAGCTTCCCGGCGCCCCGGGGGTCTGCCGGGAACCGGGGAATCAGTCGTCGACGACGGTCAGCAGCAGGAGCCTGGCGTGCGCCGCCGTGACGGCAAGCTGTTCCAGCGTGCGCTCCGTGAAGGCGAACGGCTGGTGGTGCAGGACGCACAGCGTGCCCACCGGGATGCCGGCCGCGTCGTGCAGCGCGACACCCGCATAGGAGCGGACGCCCAGCAGTGCGACCACCGGGTTGCTCAGGCTCGCCGGGTCCGCGTGGGTGTCGGCGATCAGCACCGGCTCGTCGCGGCTGATCACCTGTGAGCACGGCGCCCACTCGGCCGGAACGCCGCCCGCCGTGGCCATCGGCTCCGGCATGCCGAACGAGGCCACGTACGCCACCGCATCGTTCAGCACCAGGGTGACCGCCGCCGTCGGTGCCCCGGTCAGCGCCGCCAGCTCCGCGGCGAGCGCCGACAGCGTCCGCGCCGCGACCGGATCGGTACGGTCCAGCAGACGTCCCACCGCCCTGATCCGGCCGTGGTTGGTCAGCGCCGCCCCGGCGGGCGCCGCCTCGTCCGGCTTCGGGGCCAGCAGCTTCTCGGCCGTCGCGGTGACGGTCCGTAGGCTGACCGGCTTCTGCAGCACCCGATCCACCACCTCCAGCGCCTGGTCCGGTGGCCGGGCGGCGAACATCATCAGTGGCACCGAGGCGGTGGCAGCGCCTCCCCGCAGCTGCCGGGCCAGCTCCAGCCCGGTCATGCCCGGCATCTGGTGGTCCATGATCACCAGGTCGGGACACTGCCATTCGACAAGCTCCAGGGCATGTTGTCCGCTGTCGGCCACCCGTACGGTGTGGCCCGACGACGACAGTGACGCGGCAAGCATCCCGGCCAGGTCGGTGTCGTCCTCCACCGTCACGATGAGCGCCATACCCGTCCCCTACTCCACGACAGAACATCCGGGACGGTTGCTCCGCCCTCGCAGGAGAGACTGCCGGGCCGGGGTCTCGCCCGCGGGGTGCGCCGGTATCCGTCGGGTTGCCGTACCCCGCGCCGCTGCGGCCCGCATTTTCGGGCCGGCACAGCGACCGGCCTCCGCGGACGGCCGCGACCCCGGCGCCGACAGTTCTAGGATGACGCCATCCGACCGGAAGGATCATCCGTGAGCGCGCCGCCAGTGATCGCCGAAGTGACCGGCCGGCTCGGCCGGCTGACCCTGAACCGGCCGGCGGCGATCAACGCCCTCACGACGGAGATGGTGTCGATCCTCAGCCGGACCCTGTCGGTGTGGGCCCGGTCCGCCGACGTCGGCACGGTCCTGATCACCGGCGCAGGCGAGCGCGGCCTGTGCGCGGGCGGGGATCTGCGGGCGATGCACGCCGACGCGGTCTCGGGCGGCACCGCGACGCTGGACTTCTTCGCCGCCGAGTACCGGCTCGACGCCGCCGTCGCCGCGTACCCGAAACCGGTCGTCGCCGTCATGGACGGTCTGGTGATGGGCGGCGGCATCGGGCTTTCCGCGCATGCCTCCGTACGGATCGTCACCGAACGTTCCCGCCTCGCGATGCCGGAGGCCGGTATCGGCCTGCACCCCGACGTCGGCGGTTCGTGGCTGCTCTCGCACGCCCCCGGCGAGCTGGGCACCCACCTGGCCCTGACCGGCACCACCGTCGGGGCCGCCGACGCCATCGCCGCCGGCCTCGCCGACCACCATGTGCCGGCCGCCCGGCTGGACTCCCTGTGCTCCGCCCTGACCACGGACGACCCGGCCGCCGTGGTGGCCTCGCTGGCCACCGCGCCGGCACCGGGCGACCTCGGCGACGCCCGTGCCTGGATCGACGCCTGCTACACCGGCGACTCCGTGACCGCGATCGTCGACCGGCTCACCGCGCATCCGTCGCCCGCCGCGCAGGCCGCCGCCAAGGAGATCCTGACGAAGTCACCGACCTCCCTGGTGGTGACGCTGCGTTCGCTGCGTTCCGCCGCCCGGATGTCCGGCCTGCACGAGGCCCTGGACCAGGAGTACCGGTTGTCGGCCGCCCTGCTGCGCCTGCCCGACCTGGCCGAGGGCATCCGCGCCCAGATCATCGACAAGGACCGTCGTCCTCGCTGGAGTCCCGCCACCCTCGCCGAGGTCTCCCCCGCCGTGGTCGACGCCTGCTTCGCGCCCCTCACTGAGCCGTGGACTCCCGGATGATCAGCCGCGGTTCGAAGACGACGTCCTCGCCCGGCTGGTCCGGGTGGTTCGTGTGGCCGAGGATGAGCCGGACGGCGGCGGCGCCGATGTCGGCGGCGGGCTGGCGCACGCTGGTGAGTTCGACGGCGCTGGCGGCGCTGGCCAGGTCGGTGTCGTCGAATCCGACGACGGCGAGATCGCCGGGGATGTGCCAGCCGTTGCGGGTGGCCGCCTGAATGATGCCGGCGGCGATGAGGTCGTTGGCGCAGAAGACGGCGGTCGGCCGCCGGTCCGGGCCGAGGGCGGTCAGCCGGCCGCCGGCGGTGAGGCCGTCGGCGAGGGCCGCTCCGGGCGTGCCGATCCAGGTGAGGGTGGCGCCGGCGGCGGCGGCCGTCTCGGCCGCGCCGTGGTAGCGCTCGTCGTGGCGCCAGCCGGCGAAGGCGAGCCGGCGGTGGCCGTGGGCGAGAAGGTGGCGTGCGGCCAGGACGCCGCCGGCGAAGTCGTCGCTGCGGACGGCGCTGCGGCGGCGGCTGGGCACTTCGCGGGCGAGCACGACCACCGGGGTGCCGCCCTGTTCGATGGTGTCCAGCAGGGGGTGGTCGACGTCGTTGGGGGTGATGATCAGGCCGTCGAGGCGGCGTTCGGCGAGACGGTGCAGCAGCCGTTGTTCGCGGGCGTGTTCGCCGAGGCCGGTGTGGAACAGGGCGATGTCGGCGCCGGCTTCGGTGGCGGCCTGTTCGGCGCCGGCGGCGACCTCGGCGAAGAACGGGTTGCCGAAGTCGAGGACGACCAGGCCGATGGTGCGGGTACGGCCGACGCGCAGGGCACGGGCGGCGGCGTTGGGAATGTAGCCGACGGTCTCCATGGCCTGGCGGACCCGGTCTCGGGTCTCCGGATTGACCAGGTGCGGGCGGTTGAGGGTGTTGCTGACGGTGCCGTCGGAGACTCCGGCGAGGCGGGCGACATCCCGGATCGTTGCGCGCGCCACCGTTTCCTCACCTGTTCGCTGTGCTCACCGCGGTAGGCGGCTCCCGGCCCTCAGCGTACGGGAGCCGCCTACCGCCTCAGAAATGCTCGCGTGCCGGCAGAGGTCCGATGGGATCCTCCGCCGCGGGCCGGTGTGTGCCGGTGAAGGTGTGCCGGCCGGCGCCGACGGTGACCGGCGCCCGGTCCGGGAGTTCGACGACGGCGTCGCAGCCCGGCGGGACGGTGACGTCGACGTGCAGGGTGCCGCCGTCGCGCCGCCAGGCGACGGCGGCGACGCCGTAGGGCGTCCGGTGGCTGGCGGCCGCCCGGGTGAGCCCGCCGCCCGGACGGGGCCGTACGTGGATGCCACGGTAGCCGGGCGCGGCCGGTGCGAGGCCGGCGACGGTGCGGTGCAGCCAGTCGGCGACCGCCCCGAGCGCGTAGTGGTTGAACGACGTCATCTCGCCGGGGTTGACGCTCCCGTCGGGCAGCATGGCGTCCCAGCGTTCCCAGACGGTGGTGGCGCCCATGGTGACCGGGTAGAGCCAGGACGGGCAGTTCTTCTCCAGCAGCAGCCGGTAGGCCTCCTCGAGGTGTCCGGTGGTGGTGAGGGCGTCCAGGACGAGCGGGGTTCCGGCGAACCCGGTGCCGATGCGGAACTCCGCGTCGCGGACGAGCGCGGCGAGCCGGTTCCCGGCGTGGACCCGCTGTTGCGGGGTGAGCAGGTCGAAGCACAGTGCCAGGGCGTACGCGGTCTGGGTGTCGGAAGCGCAACGGCCGGCGGCGGTGACGAACTCGTGGCGGAATCCCGCGGTGACCCGGTCGGCGAGTTCGGCGAAGCGGGCGGCGTCGTCGTCCTTGCCGATCAGCCGGGCCTGCCGGGCGAGCAGCCGGGCCGAGTGGGCCACATAGGCGGTGGCCACCAGGTACGGGTCGGTACGCGCCTGCTGCGGCCGGTCCGGCGGGGCGGCCGGGTCGAGCCAGTCGCCGAGTTGGAGCCCTTCGGCGATGACGTCGCGGTCGTTGAGCAGCCGGCGGCAGCCGTCGACCCAGGCGCGGGCGGTGTCGTAGCCGCGCAGCACCGGCCCGAGGTCGCCGGCCCGGTCGTACAGCACGAGCGGCACGACGGTGGTGACGTCGCCCCACACCGCGCAGTGGAATTGTGGGAACGGCGTCTCGATTTGCGGGACGTAGAGCGGGACGAGCCCGTCGTCGCCGGTTTCGGCGGAGACGTCGGCGAGCCAGTCGGCGATGCCGCCGGTCACGTCGTGGAGGAACGCCGCGGTGGGTGCGAAGACTTGCAGGTCGCCGGTCCAGCCGAGGCGTTCGTCGCGTTGCGGGCAGTCGGTCGGCACCGAGACGAAGTTGCCGCGCATGCTCCAGCGCACGTTCTCGTGGAGCCGTTCGAGCAGCGGGTCCGAACAGGCGAACGTGCCGGTCTCGGCCATGTCGTCGTGGCAGACGACCGCGACGACGTCGGCCGGGCCGGGGTCGCCGGGCCAGCCGGTGATCTCCGCGTACCGGAAGCCGTGGTAGGTGAACCGCGGCTCCCAGGTCTCGGCGCCGCCACCGGCGAGCACGTAGACGTCGTGGGCGTCCGCGGTGCGGAGGTGCCGGGTGCAGAGCCGCCCGTTCTCCAGGACCTCGGCGTGCCGGATGCCGATCTCGGTGCCGGCCGGGCCGGTGACGGTGATGCGCAGCCGTCCGGCCAGGTTCTGCCCGAAGTCGAGCAGGTGGGTGCCGTCGCCGAGGCGGGTGACGCTGCGCGGCGGCAGTGTCCTGATGCGGCGCACCGGTGGTCCGGCGGGCGCGATCAGCTCACCGGCTGTCACGTTCTTCTTCTGTACGCGCTGCCACCCGCCCACCTCGGCACGCGCGTCGTGGTGCTCGCCGTCGTAGATGCCGGACCGCAGGATCGGCCCGTACGCCCAGGTCCAGTCGCCGTCGGTGACGACCCGCTCGACACTGCCGTCGGCGTAGCGCAGTTCGAGCTGGGCGAGCAGGGCGGTGTCGGCGCCGTAGCGTTCGCCGACCCGGTTCCAGCCGTATCGGCCGCGCCACCAGCCGTCGGCCAGCCAGGCGCCGATCGTGTTGGCCCCGGGCCGCAGCAGGGCGGTCACGTCGTGGGTCTGGTAGAACAGCCGGTGGTGGTAGCTGGTCCAGCCGGGCGCGAGCACGTCGTCGCCCGCCCGGCCGCCGTTGATCTCCAGCTCGTAGAGGCCGCACGCGGTCGCGTACACCCGGGCTTGGACGAGCCCGTCGCGGACGGTGAGATCGCGGCGCAGAAGCACGGGCCGCCGGTCTCCCGGGGTGTCGTCGGTGGAGCCGACGAAGACGCCGGTCCAGTCGCCTGGTTCCAGCAGGCCGGTCTCGACGGTGGTGGGGTCGCTCCACGGGGTCGGGCCGGGTTCGCCGGCGGCCCAGACCCGTACCCGCACTGTCGCCTGTTCGCGGGAGGTCAGTGCCGGGCCGGGCCACGGGACCAGGACGCTGTCGGCGGATTCGACGCGGCCGCTGCCGTGCCCGTTGATCTGGATCTCGTAGGCCTGCTGGCGCCAGCCGGGCGTGGCTGTCGCCACCTGCCAGGACAGGCGCGGGGTGCGCTCGCCGACGCCGAGGGGCCGGTCGTGGTGTTCGATGCGGGGCGCGCTGACGCGCGTGCCCGTGCCGTTCGGTGCGGACATCGGTTCAGCCCTTCACCGCGCCGGCTGCCAGGCCGCGCATGACTCGCTGGTTGAGGAAGACGTAGATGGCCAGGATCAGCAGCACGTTGATGCAGATGGCGGCGAAGGTGGGCCCGTACTCGACGACGCCGAACCGGCCGGTGAAGTTGAGCAGGCCGACCTGGACGGTGCGCTGGGCGTCGTCGGTGGTGAAGGTGAGCGCGATGAGCAGGTCGTTCCAGAGGAAGAAGAACTGCACCAGGGCGATGGTGAGCACCGAGTTGCGCATCATCGGGAAGCCGATGGAGACGAACGAGCGGATGATGCTCGCGCCGTCCATGGTGGCGGCCTCGAAGACGGTCTTCGGGATGGCCCGGAAGTAGGTGGCCATCATGAAGACGGTCAGCGGCAGCCCGGTCGCGGTGTAGGTGATGATCAGCGGCCACAGCGTGCCGGTGAGGTGCAGCCGGAAGTAGACGGTGAACAGCGGCAGCAGGATCATCTGCCCGGGGATCATGATCCCGGCGAGGAACAGCAGGAGCGTGCTCTGCCGGCCCTTCCACACCAGCACTTCCAGGGCGAACCCGGCGGCGGTACCGAAGGCGATGATCAGCGCGAGCGCGGGCAGCACGGTGAGCAGCGAGTTCTGCAGGTAGATCGCCACCGACGACCAGGCCTGGCTGTAGTTGGCGAAGTTGGTGAAGCTGTCCGGCAACGAGGTGGTCGGGTTGTTGAGGAACTCGTCCTGCGTCTTGAAGGATCCGAGAAAGAGCCAGATCAGCGGGTACGTGACGACGGCGAGCAGCAGGGCCACGGCGGCGTGGCCGGGCAGCCGCCGTAGGGTGCGCCCCAGGCTGCGGCGGCGTTCGGGCTGCCGGTGGGCGGCGGGCCGTACGGTCGCGATCGGTCGGTCGGCGGTCAGTGCCATGGTCACCCCAGCCCGGTGTCGCGGCGGGTGCCGCGGAAGATGAAGACGGTGACCAGCAGGCACAGCACGGTCAGCGTGAGCGCGATCGTCGAGCCGTAGCCGTAGTCGCCGTAGGCGAACGACGTCTGGTACATGTACAGCGTCAGCGGTGTGGTGGCGCTGCCCGGTCCCCCGCCGGTGAGGGCGTAGATCGAGTCGAACGCTTTCAGGGTGCCGTTGATGCTGAACACCAGCGAGGAGACGAGCACCGGCAGTGACAGCGGCACGATGATGCTGCGGATCAGCCGCCGGGTGGTGGCGCCGTCGATCGCGGCGGCCTCCATGATCTCGTCCGGGATGTCGAGCAGGCCGGCGTAGAGCAGCACGGCGTAGAAGCCCATCGACCGCCAGATGTCCATCAGCGCGACGACGAAGAACGCGCTGCCGGGGGTGCTGAACCAGTCGACGCCGCTGCCGCCGAACGCCTCGAGCAGCGCGTTGACCGGGCCGGTCTGCGGCGCGTACTCGAAGAACTTCTGAAACAGCAGGGCGACGGCGACGGTCGGCAGGATGACCGGGAAGAACACCAGCGTGCGTACGATCGAGCCGGCCCGGCGCAGGAAGAACACGTAGAGCAGGGCGAGGGCGTAACCGACGAGCACCTGCCCGACGGTGATGACCACGGCGTACTTCACGGTGAACCAGAGCGCTTCCGGCAGGGCCGGGTCGTCCAGGAGTTTGCCGAAGTTGTCGAGGCCGGTGAAGGTGAAGCCGGTGATGACGCTGCCGGTGAAGAAGGTGTAGCCGAGCGACCACAGCATCGGCACCAGCATGATGAGGGAGTAGACCAGCAGGGCCGGCCCGAGCAGGATGGCGACCGATCGCCGGTCACCCAGGATGCTGTGCATCAGCTTGCCTTTCGTGCCGCGGCGACCCCGACCGTGGCCGAGGCCGCCGCGAGTGGGTGATCAGCTCAGGTTGCCGCTGACGGTCTGCATGAACTTCTCGCCGGTCAGTTGGCCGGCGGCGAGCAGGCCGCCGTTGCCCTGGCTGACCGTGGTGGCCTTGGCGGAGAAGTAGCCCTCGAACCACAGGACGCTGGTCCGCACCTTGCCGATCTCGTCCTGGATCTGCTTGGTCAACGGCGGGACCTCGACGCTGCCGTCGGTGGCGAACCCGGTGATCTGGTTGGAGTCGCGCAGCGCGACCGTGCCGTAGTTCTCGACGATGCACTTGACCCAGGCCTGGGTGTTCGGGTCGCTGTCGTACGCCTTCTTGGACACCGCGACGGCGGTGCCGACGTTGGCCGGCATCTGGTCGGCCGTGCCGGCGCCGCCCGCGACGGCCGGGAACTTGAGGAAGCCGATGTTGTCGGCGCCGATCTGGTTCTTGGTGGTGTCGTTGAAGTCCGACAGCGCCCAGGAGCCCATGTAGATGAAGGCGGCCTTGCCGGTGAGGAAGGTGTTCAGGGCGGTGGCGTAGTCGATCGACGTCGGCGACTTGCCGAAGTAGCCGGCCTTGCCGAGGTTCGCGATCGCGTCGGCGGCGGCCACGTACTGCGGGTCGGTGAGCTTGGCCTGGCCGTCGGCGACCTTCTTCAGCGCGTCCGGGCCCTGTTGGCGCAGGAGGTAGTTGCCGACCCACCGGGTGACGCCCCAGCCGTCGCCGCCCTTGCCCGCCTGCGAGATCGGCTGGATGCCGGCGCCGTGCAGCTCGGCGAACGCGGCGACGAGCTCTTCCCAGGTGGCGGGCGTGGTGATGCCGTTGTCGGCGAGCAGCTTCTTGTTGTACCAGATGCCCTCGATGTTGAGTTCGGTCGGCAGCACCAGCTGCCGGCCGTCGTAGAGCGACGTGATGGTGGACGTCGCGGCCGGCAGGACACCGGCGGCAACGGGGGCGGTGTCCAGGATCGAGCCGCTGTCGGCGAGCTGCTTGGTCAGCGACGGCGCGTTCGCGGCGATGAAGGTCTGTGGCAGGGCGCCCTGCCCGGCGAGCAGCTGCAGTTGCTGGTCGAGGCTGCTCTGGGCCTGCTTCTTGATCTCCAGCGGCTGTGCGGTGTTCTGGGTGGCGCACTCCTTCTGGCTGAGCGTGGTCAAGGTGGCCGGGACGGTGGTGTTCTCGTTGATGGCGAGGAAGGTGAAGTTCTTCGCCGGCGTGGTGCCGGAGCCGCTGTCGTCTCCGCCGCCGCAGGCCGCGGTGCTGACGACGAGCGCGAGCGCGCTCAGCGCCGCCGCAACGTGGGCGGGACGGGTCCGTCGGTTTATGCGTGCCACAGGTCCTCCTAGACGACCGCGGGGATGCCTTCGCTTTGAAGCGTCTAAAGCTTCGGATGGTGGCCATGGACCGTCAACATCGTCACCCTGATACTCACCATTGACCGGTTGGATACACCGTGCTCACGTGCGACTACAGCGTTTGGAACGGTTCAACACGGCGGAAACGAAGCCGTGACAAACCATCGACGCGGAGACCACCCCGGGCGGCCGTGCGTTGAAGCGTCTGACATACCCTCTGCCGATGGCGAGAATCGAGGACGTCGCCGCCCACGCGGGAGTGTCGGCCGGCACCGTGAGCAATGTGCTCAACCGGCCGCAGGCCGTCGCCGTCAAGACCCGGCAGCGGGTCCTCGCCGCGATCGCCGAACTCGGCTACCTGCCCAACGAGGCGGCCCGGTCCCTGGCCGCCGGGCGCAGCCGCACCATCGGCCTGATCGTCCCGGACGTCACCAATCCGTTCTTCGCCGACGTCACCCGGGGCGCCGAGCAGATCGCCGACCAGCGAGACGTCGTGGTGATGCTCTACAACAGCGGCGAGTCGGTGGAACGCGAACAGCGCTACTTCGGCCGGCTGGAGATCCAGCGCGTGCAGGGCGTGCTGGTCAGCCCGGTACGCCGGGCGGACGCGGCGGTCGACGACCTGGTGCGCCGCGGCACCCCGGTCGTCCTGCTCGACCGGGGCACCGGACGGCACGGCCTGTGCTGCGTGTCCGTCGACGATCACACCGGCGGCCGGCTCGCCGCACAGCACCTCGTCGACCAGGGGCACCGGCGGCTGGCGTACGCGGGCGGCCCCCTGTCGGTCCCGCAGGCGGCGGCCCGGCTCGCCGGCGCCCGGCAGGTCGCGCAGTCCGCCGGGGCGACCGTCGAGGTCCTGGAGACCGGGGCGGTCAGCGTGGCCCAGGGCCGTGCGGTGGGCGCCGCGATCGCCGGCCGCGACCCCGCCGACCGGCCACGGGCCGTCTTCTGCGCCAACGACCTGCTGGCTCTCGGCGTGCTGCAGGCGGTCACCCGCCGGGGTCTGCGTGTTCCCGGGGACCTGGCCATCGTCGGCTACGACGACATCGACTACGCGGCCGCGGCCGCCGTGCCGCTGACCTCGGTACGCCAGCCGCGCGCCGAACTGGGCCGGGTCGCGGCCGACCTGCTGTTCGAGGAGATCGCCTCGGCCGGGCAGCACCGGCACCGGCAGGTGGTGTTCCAGCCGGACCTGGTGGTCCGGCAGTCCAGCGGCGCGTGAAAAAAGGGGCGGCCGGTCACTGCTGAACCTGGATCGCCGCGTCGGCGAAACACCGGCGCAGCCACCGGTGGGCGGGGTCGTCGCCGTGTCCCGGATGCCACCACATCGCCTCGACGACCGGCGCCGTCGGAAACGGGCACTCCACCATCCGTACCCGGCCGGTCTCGGCCATCGCGGCGCCGAGCTGCCGCTGCACGAGCGCCACCCGCTCGGTGCCGGCGATCAGGGCCGGCAGCACGGTGTAGCTCTCGACGACGATACGGGCGTCCAGTTCGATGCCGTGGGTGCGCAGCTCACGGGCGGCGGTGGTGATCGCCGTACCGTCGTGGTAGGTCAGCACCCAGGACCGGCGGGCCAGGTCCTCGACGGTCAGCTCGGTGTCCGCGGAGGCGTCCACCAGGCAGGCCCACTCGTCCTGGTACAGATTGCGGTGCGGCAGCCCGGAGACGATGCCGTGCGGCAGCACCAGCAGATCGGCCTCGCGCAACTCCTCCGCCGCCTGATCGACGTTCTGCCGGGTGGTCGGCTGGACGTGCAGGCGCACGTGTGGCGCCTGCCGGTCGATCAGCGCGGCCACGGCGCCGCCCAGGACGGTCACCGCGTAGTCCGACATGATCACGGTGAAGGTGCGCCGGGACTGTGCCGGGTCGAAGCCGGGCTGGGCGCTGAGCACCTTGTCCGCGGACGCGACCGCGTCGGCGGCCGGCGCGGCGAGCCGGGCGGCCAGCGGGGTGAGCTGGTAACTGTGCCCCACCCGGATGAGCAGATCGTCGCCGAAGTGCCGGCGCAGCCGCGCCAGAGCGGAACTCATCGCGGGCTGGCTGATCTGCAACCGCTCGGCGGCCCGGGTGACGCTGCACTCGGTGAGCAGCGCGTCCAGCGCGGTCAGCATGTTGAGATCGGCATGACGGGCCATCGCCGGACAACTCCGTTTCCGAGACGGCCGGCCGGGCACCCGCCCGGCCGGCCCGGACTCCATCGAGGCGGGCACGCTCGGCTTCGGTGCCGGGCCGGTGATCGGCGCGGAAGGCGGGCGGGCGTTCCGAACCGGCTCCCCGGGCCGCGGCAGCACGCGTTCGCCGTACCCGGAGATCGTGGGCGGCGCGAACGAGCACCGGCGCACCCGCTGGGCCGGTCGTCGGATCGCACCGCGCCATCGTGACATGCGGGTCGCGCCGGCGAAGGCGTGACAAGCCGCGTCCCGCGATCACCCGCTGCGCCTCCCGGCCGGAGGCTCGGGCTCGGTGCTCACCGGCGCGGGTGCTGGTCCGGCAGCAGGCGGTGGTGGCTTCCGGGCCCGACCTCCTCGATCTCCGCGCCGGGCAGGTCGAGGCGGGCGGTGACACCGTCGGGGACCTCGACGTCGACGGCGAGGCCGGCGCCGCCATCACCACCCTGGGTCTGCTCAGCTATGCGTTCCTGCACCACAACGAGTGGCAGATCGCCGTCTCCGCGATCATCTTCGGCCTCGGCAGCGGCCTCGCCGTCGGGGCCGTCCCACTGCTCATCCTCGGCAGCGTCAGCCCCGAGGAACAGGGCATGGCCAACGGCACCAACATCCTGATCAACAACCTGATCAACGCGGTCACCACCCAGCTGCTCTTCGTGGTGATGGCCCGCTCCGGCGTCGTCATGCAGGGCACCCAGTTCTACAGTGACGCCAGCTTCCGCAACGCGTACCTGCTCGCCGCCGGGCTCGTCGCGGTCGCGCTGGTGATCACACTGTTCATCCCCCGCGTACTCAAGACCAGCGAGATCCGCTCCGGCGGCCAGTAGCCGTCGCGCCCGGGTGCCCGCAGGCGGCGGCCTGCGGGCACACCCGTCTCCCGGTGCCTCCCGGAGCCACACCGGCCCGTTCCGTCGTGCCGGTGTGCCTCCGTGTGGAGACCACCCACCGGGCCGGACCGCCCGGGCGGCGACTCGCCGGTGACCCCACCAGCGGGCCTCCCGATGGCAGACTCCCGGCATGGGAACGAGTCTGCGGTTTCGCGGCGGTGGCCGAGGCGGCCCCCTGCTGCTGTTGCTACACGGACTGGGCGCGACCGGCGATGTCTGGGCCCGCTGGGCCGAACCGCTGGAACGGGCCTGGCCGGGCCGCTGGATCGCGCCGGACCTGCCGGGGCACGGCGGGTCGGCGCCGCTGCCGGAGTACACCTTCGACGCCTTCGCCGAGGCGGTACGCCCGCTGCTGACGCCGGACGACCGTACCGTCGTGCTGGGTCACTCGCTGGGCGGCGTGGTCGCGCTGACGCTGGCGGCACGCGCCCCGGTGGCCGCGGTCGTCGGCCTCGGCGTCAAGGTGGCCTGGACCGAGGAGGAGCTGGCGCGCGCGAAAGCGCTGTCGCAACGTCCGGTCGCCTGGTTCGCAACACGCGAGGAGGCCATCGCCCGGCATCTGCGCGTCTCCGGGCTGGACGGCCTCGTCGCCGTGGACGATCCCGCGGCGACCGAAGGCGTCCGGGAGGAGCAGGGCCGGTGGCGGCTCGCCCTCGACCCGGGCGCGTTCGCGGTGGGAGCGCCCGACATGCCCGGCCTGCTGACCCGGTCGACCGCGGCGGTCCGCCTGGCCCGGGGCGAACAGGATCCGATGAACACCGACGACCAGCTCGAACGACTCGGCGCGCCGGTGGTCACGCTCGCCGGGCTCGGCCACAACGCCCACGTGCAGGATCCGGCACGGTGCCTGTCGCTGCTGGAGGCGTACCGCTGAAGCCGGTGCCGATCAGGTGACGAGGCGCCGGTCCGCACGTCGCGCCGAGACGGGAGGCCGCAGCCACCCGGCTCACCGGGCGATGTTCAAGAACGGTCGCGGCCGCCGGTCGGTGAGCGGCCACGGCCGCTGCGACGAGGTGGGCGCTCCGAGGGTGTCGAGCCGGTGCAGGATCACCCCTTCCCGCAGCGCCCACGGACAGATCTGCAGTTCCCTGACGTCCAGCGCCCGCATCGCGGCCCCGGCCACCAGCGCGCCCGCCACGAGTTGATGGGCGCGGCCGGGGCTCACACCGTCCAGGCCGGCCAGGTCGGCCGACGCCATCCGGCTGATGAAGGCGAACAGCTGGCGCAAACCCACATCGGTGAGCGTGTGCGATGGCGCGGCGGCGGCGAGCTGAGCCAGCGAACGGAACGTCTTGGACGTGCCGACGGCGACATCGTACGGTCCGGCCTCACGCAACCGCCGCGCGACCGGGGCGAGGGTCGCGTCGAGGTCCGCGGTGAGCGCCTCGATGTCACGGCGCGCGGGCGGGTCGCCGGGCAGCCGCTGCCGGGTGAGCCGGCCGGCGCCGAGAGGCAGCGACAGCGCCACGTCCGGGTCCTCGTCGCGGCCCACCGCCAGCTCCAGGGATCCGCCGCCGATGTCGAGGACCAGCAGCCGCCCGGCGGACCAGCCGTACCAGCGGCGGGCGGCCAGGAAGGTGTAGCGCGCCTCGTCCTCGCCGGACAGCACCTGCAACTCGACACCGGTCTCGGCCCGCACCCGGGCGAGGACCGCCGCCGAGTTTTCCGCGTCGCGCAGCGCGGAGGTCGCGAAGGCGAGCAGCTCATCGCAGCCCGCGATCGCGGCGGTCGCCTTGGCGCGGGCCACGGCGCGTACCAGCCGGCGGGCCCCCGCCTCGGTCAGCCGGCCCGCCTCGACCTGCTCGGCGAGGCGCGGCTGCGTCTTCTCCGATCGCATCGGATCGGGATGACCGCCGCGATGCGCGTCGACGACAAGCAGATGTACGGTGTTGGATCCGACATCGAGCACGCCCAGCCGCATGAACGAACGTTAACGCCGGGGTGGGCACACCCGGCCGGTCACGCGGCAAGGTTCACCGGGAGTCCGGCGACTCTTCGCTTTCCGTCAACACAGGACCGGGCCGGCCGGGCGGACCGTCAGGCCGGCGTCGCGAAGTTCTGCGTCCAGTAGAGAGTGCCCGACGAGGACTTCGCCCGGCCGACACCGATCTCCTTGTAGCCGCAGTTGAGGATGTTGGCCTTGTGGCCGGGGCTGTTCATCCAGCCGTCCATCACGCTCGCCGCGGTCGTGTACCCGGCGGCGACGTTCTCGGCGACACCACGCCACCGGTAGCCCTCGGCGGTCACCCGGTCACCCATGCTCGCCTCCCCGGGCAGCTGGTGCGACATGGTGTTCTGCGTGGCCTGCAGCTCGGAGTGCTTCTGCGCCGCCGCCTCCAGACGCGACTCGCGGCTGAGGCTCGAACAGCCGGCGCTCTTGCGCTCCGCGTTGACCAGGCGCAGCACCTCGGAGGCCACCGAGGACGACACGGTGGACTCACTCGTCGGCGCCTTGGTCGTCGTGGTCGGCTTCACCGTCGCGGTACGCCGGCTGGTCGCCGTCGTGGGCGTCCGCTTCTTCGGGCGTACGGTCGCCGACGGGCTGGCCGACGGCGTCGCCGACGCGGATGCGGATGCCGATGCCGATGCCGATGCCGACGGGCTGGCCGGCGCCGAGGCGGCGGGCTCGGTCTCCAGCGTGTCCGCGGTCTCCTCCGGCGCGGAGGCGCCGGCGGCGGTGTCGGGGGTGGTCGCGGCCAGGCGGATCTCCTGATCGCTGGTGCCGGTTCCCGCGACGATCGCGGCCGAACCCGCTCCGATCAGCCCGAGAGCCCCGATCGCCGTCAGAATGTACCGGGTCCGCCGGTTGGCTGGGGTGGGCACGGCTTTCACCTCGTTGACTCGTATTACAGCAGCCGGCTCACTATTCATCGCTGTCGCGGCGAAAGATCAAAACAAAGGAATCCTTAAGGTTCGGCTCAGGGAGACATAACAGTCGGCCGGCCGGCGCCACCTCCAGCGGCTTCCGCCCGGCGATCCGCCTCACCCGGCGGGTCGATCCGACGCCCGGCGGGTACCACCTTCGACGCGAAACCGTCAGCCCGTCGCCGGTCCGGACACGTCCGGTGTGGGTTCGCCCGCGGGTCTCGCCTTCTGCGGGTAGACGGTCTCGTGCCGGGCCAGCATCGCGACGAACTCGCCGATCTTCCGCTGCCGTGTCTCGGCCCGCTTGACCGCGTTGACCCGGACGATCAGGGCGAACCGGTTGGATTTGGTGAGCACATCGAACATGGCCTGCGCGGCCGGGTCGGCGGCGATCGCGGCGAGCAGGTCGGCCGGCACCTCGGCCTCCGACGGCGGGGCGTACGCGGCCGCCCACCGGCCGTCGGCCTTGGCGGCCTCCACCGCGGCACGGCCGGCCGGCAGCATCCGGCCCGCCGCCTCCAGCCGGGCGACGTGGGCGACGTTGCGCTGCGACCAGGAGCTGCGCGGCGTACGCGGGGTGAACCGGATCCACGAGGACTGCTCGTCACGCTTGCGGGCCTGCCCGTCGATCCAGCCGGCGCACAGCCCCTCGTCGACGGCCTCCTGCCAGTTCAGCGCGGTGACCGTGCCGCCCTTGCGGGTCAGGGCCAGCCACACCCCGGGCGAGGTGGCGTGGTGTTCCGCGAGCCACGCCCGCAGGGCCGCGGCGTCCGCGACGATCAGCTCTTCCAGCTCAGCCTTCCCCATGGGGCACAGGCTAGTGTCAATTCAGGCCAGCGCGGTGCACGCCTCGGTGACCGCCGGGGAGAGTCCCTCGTCACCGCAGTCGATGCTCGCGCCCCGCTCCACCAGTTTCCAGGCGCCGTCGACGAGGCGCAGGAAGAGCTGGTCGCCCTCGAACCGCTGGGGCGTCCTGGCCGGGACGGTGAAGACGCGGGCGTACCCGTTACGGCAGACCGGGACCTCGACCTTCTCCACCTTCAGCCCGGCGGCCGGGTCGTTCACCAGCTTCCTGGCCACCGGCAGCAGGACGGCGGGCTCGCACTCGGGGCCGGTGGGCGGGGGCGGCGGGTCCAGGGGGCGGGCGCTCGCCGTACCGGGAGCGGGTTTGCCGGGTTTGATCCTGGTCTTCGTCGTGGCCGGGCCGGTGGGCGCCGGGCTCTCCGTGGCGGGCGCGGGTGCGGTCGCTGTGGTGGATGTGGTGGGTGTGGTGGCCGGGCTGACGGCGAGCGCGGTGCCCACCGGCGCGGCGGTGGCGGACGGCTGCGGCGGGGCGCCCGAGCAGCCCGCCGCGAAGGCGGTGAGGCAGAACGTCAGGGCCAGGATCGGCGGCTTCGCAGTCTTCATCGGTGACCTCCGTGGGATGCGGTGCGTGGTCACGCTAGAAAAGGCCGCCTACAGGAACCTGGAATCTTCCTTGAACGCCCCGTTCCCGGTCAGCCAGGCGAGGTCGCAAACGCACCCTGACCTGCGCGCCCATCGATACATCTCGCCGGCCTCACGCAGGCCGAGGCGGCTGAAGGTGGCGTACGCCGACTGCCAGGCCTGGTGGGCCGCTCCGCAGTCGCCGTCGAGCGCGTGGGCCGCGCCGATGTCGCGCAGGGTCCGGGCGCGGCCGAGCTCGTGGTGCAGTTCGGTCCACACCGCGTACGCGAGATGGAGGTCTTGGAGCGCCTCGGCAACGCGGCCGGCCGCCAGGTGCATCTCGCCGAGCGTGCGGCGCACCAGCGCGGCGCCGAACCGGTCCTGCGCGTCGACGCAGAGCCGGAGGCTGCGTTCCAGCGGCTCGGCGGCCCGCTCCGGACGGCCCTGCCGGATCCACACCTTGGCCAGGCTCTGCGTGGTGTAGCAGGCCAGCAGCGGATCGCCGCGGTGCAGCACCATGTCGTGGGCCCGTGCGCACCACAGTTCGGCGGCGTCCAGGTCGCCGCGGGCCCGGTGGACCAGGCCGATGCCGCGGACGGCGATCGCCTCGCCGCGCCAGTGCCCGGCCGAACGGTACAGCTCGGTCGCCCGTTCCAGGTAGCGCATGGCCTGGTCGTCGTTGCCGAGTTCGCGGTGGGCGTGGCCGAGGCAGTAGGTGGCGTGGGCGGCGCCGGCACGGTCGCCGACGCGTTCCAGGACCGGAAGGGCACGTTCGAGCATCGGTACGGCTTCGCGGTTGCGGCCCACCTCGCGCAGGACGGTGCCGAGTCCGCTGGTGGCGGCGGCGTGGCCGTGTTCGTGGCCGACCTCGGCGAACAGGCCGATGGCGGCGGTGAAGTGGCGTTCCGCGTCGTCGAACCGGTCCTCCTTGTACCGCAGCAGGCCCACGCCGCAGGCCATCACCGCCTCCGCCACCCGGTTGCCGCTCGCCTGGGCGGCGGTGTGCGCGGCCTGGTGGGCGCGGTTCCACCGGCCGAAGTCGTTGTTCACCCCGAAGGAGGCGTAGACCATGGCGTCGGCGAGCACGCACGCCTCCTCGACGAGCCCGGTCTCGGCGGCCCGCACCACCGCGGTGACCAGCGCGTCGGCTTCGGTGGCGAGCCAGTCGCGGCCGCCGGAGCCGGGGTGCAGGACGCTGGGGTGCACGCCGTCCGCCGGGCCGATGCTCTGGTGGAAGCGGGCGATCGCGAACGGCAGGGACTCGCCCAGCCGGTCGACGAGTTCGGTCGCGGCGACGACGGTCCGCCGGACGGCCGCGGTGAGATCGGCCTGCTCCTGCTCGGCGACGGCTCGTTCGCGGGCATACAACCTGACCAGCTCGTGCATGCGGTAGCGGACGACCGAGTCGACCGGGCAGTCGTCGATCTCGACGAGGCGGGCGTCGAACAGTTGCTCCAGCAGGTCCGCGGCGTCGTCGACGGATCGGCCGAACAGGGCGGCCGCGGTCCATTCGGTGAACGTGGCGCAGCCGAGGAAGCCGAGGAACCTGAACGCCTCCCGTACGGCCGACGGCAGCCCGTCATAGCCGACCCCGACACTGATGCGTACGGCGAGGCCGTCGACCGCCATCTCGTCGAGTCGCCGCCGTTCGTCGCGCATCCGGTCGAGCAGACGGGTGATCCGCCAGTGCGGCCGGGCGGCCAGGCGCGCTGCCACGATCCGCAGGGCCAGTGGCAGGCCGGCGCAGACGGCGGCCAGTTCGGCGGAGGCTCGCGGCTCGCGGTCCACCCGTTCCGGGCCGACGATGCGGCGCAGCAGGGTGAGCGACTCGTCACGGGAGAACAGCCGCAGTTCGACGTGTTCGGCCCGGGGGACGGTGGTGAGCCGGGCCCGGCTGGAGACGATCAGCGCCGTTCCCGGCACGCCGGGCACCAGCGGCCGGATCTCGGCGGCGCCGGCCGCGTTGTCGATGATGATCAGCAGGCGCCGGTTGCTGATGGTGGCCCGGTAGCGGGCGGCCTTGTCCTCGATGGTGGTGAGGCGGTGGGCGTCCGGGACGCCGAGGGCCCGCAGCACCCGGTCGATGAGTTCGCCGGTGTGGCCGTCGCGGCCGTCGGAGCCGACCAGGATCTGGCCGTCCGGGTAGTGCGGGCGCAGCAGGTTAGCCAGGTGGACGCTGAACGAGGTCTTGCCGATGCCGCCCGGTCCGGTGACCACGACCACCTGGCGGTCGTCCTCGCCCCGCCGGCTGCCGAGAGTGGTGAGCACCTGCGCGATCTCCGGTTCGCAGCCGGTGAAGTCGTCGAGGCCGACCGGGAGTTGCCGTCCGGGAACGGCCACCGGGTCGCCGGGCGGTTCCGCCTTCGGCGGCGGTGATGGTTGCGGGGTGCCGCGCAGGATCAGCTGGTGCAGTCGCTGGAGTTCGGCGGACGGGTCGATGCCCAGCTCGTCGGCGAGATGGCGGCGGGACCGGTCGTACCGTTCCAGGGCTTCGGTGCGGCGGCCGTCGAGGTGGAGGCCGCGGATCAGGCGCTGGATGAGCGGCTCGGCCAGCGGATGGCTGTCGACGACCGGGGACAGCCGGTCGACGACCGTGGCGTACCGGCCGGCGCCGGTCTCCGCGTCCGCCCAGTCGGCGAGCACGCCGTGGATCTGCTGGCGGACCCCCTCCCGCAGCCGGTCCACCCACTCCCCGCTCAGCCCGGCCAGGGGTTCGCCGTGCACCTGGTCGACGGCGCGGCGCAGCAGCGCCAGCCGGGCCGGATCGCCCTCCGGATGCTCGCGGGCCTGCGCGGCGAGGCTGCGCATCAGGTGCAGGTCGACCAGGTCCGGGTCGACGTCGAACAGGTATCCGCCGGGTTTGCGCCGCGGCGCCGGCGCGTCGGGGGACGCGGTGAGCAGGATCCGGCGCAGCCGGGCCAGGTAGGTGTACAGCACGTTGCGTGCCTCGGCCGGCGGCGCCTCGTCCCACACCCGGTCGATGAGGGTGTCGGTCGGCACCGTGCTGCCCGCGTCGACGAGCAGCGCGGCCAGCACGGTCCGCTGTTTGAGCGGGCCCGGGGCGATCGCGCGGCCGGACACCCACAGCTGAACCTCACCCAGCAACCGGAACTCGATCATGCGGGCGCCCCTGCCTTCAAGGATCGGTCAAGGTTCGTTCCCGCCCGCCGCGCGAAGGTCTTGCCAGTCAAGACGTCCGGCCGGAAGCCGGGAAAGGGACCGCCCGAAGAAACGAGCACCTCACACCCCGTATGTCAGTGAGGCCGCCGATGGCTCCTCACATGATCCTTTGCTGCCTCAGATCACCCTATGCGCGGCTTTGCCCCGTCGCCAGTAGCGATGGCTGTCAATTCCCTTCCGATCGAAAGCAGGTATCCGACCATGCCTCGTCACACCGCGCGGTTCCTCACGCTCGCCCTCGCGGCCACCGGCGCTCTCGCCGCCCCGGCCGTCGCCCACGCGTCCGTCACCAACGGCCCGATCGGCCGGAGCGAGGTGCTCGCCAGGGCCCAGTACTGGGTGGACTCGGGAATCACCTACACCCAGACCGGCACCTGGTTCCGTGACCCCGAAGGCGACAAGACCTACCGGCGGGACTGCTCGGGCCTGGTGTCGATGGCCTGGCACCTGGGCACCAGCTACGTCACCGGTGACTTCCAGGGCACGTCACAGTACTGGACCCGCCTCGCCAGCCGCGACCAACTGGCCCCGGGCGACGCGATCGTCCGCAACGGCCACATGGAGCTGTTCTCGCACTGGAAGAACTCCGGCGATCACAACCAGGGCGCGTACGTCTACTCGTTCAACACCGACGGCGAGACCGTGCAGAACCCGTGGGCCGGCAGCAACCGCGGCAACCAGGGCTTCAACAGCGCGGCCGACCTGGCGTCGTACACCCCGATCCGGCGTACCAACCTGGCCGCCACCAACCGCGACTCGCTGTCCGCCGACGGCCACGCCGAACTGATCCGCAAGGACGCCGCGGGCGACCTGTTCGCCTACTACAACAACGGCGTCAACAACGCCGGCGCGGTCGCGTGGAGCGGCGCCGTCAAGATCGGCAACGGCTGGAACGACCCCGACGGCGCCGTCTACTTCGCCGACCTGGACGGCAACGGACAGACCGACGCCATCCGCAAGGACTCGGCCGGCGCCCTGTTCGCCTACTACAACCACGGGGTCACCGGTTCCCTGACGGTCCGCTGGACCGGGCCGAAGCAGATCGGCGTGGGCTGGACGATGGCCGACGACTCGGTCTACTTCGCCGACCTCACCGGAGACGGGTACGCCGAGGCGATCCGCAAGGACCCCAACGGCGACCTGTTCGCCTACTACAACCACGGCGTGCACGGCACCGGCTCGGTGGCGTGGGGCAGCCCGGTACGGATCGGCATCGGCTGGCCGGCCGACGGCAACGCCATCCAGTTCGCCGACATCTCCGGGGACGGGTACGCCGAAGCCCTCCGCAAGGACGGCGGCAAGTTGTTCGCCTACTACAACAACGGCATCAACAGCGACATGACCGTCAGATGGAACGGGCCGATCGAGATCGACTCGGGCCTGACCGTGCCGGACACCTCCGTCTACTTCGGCGACCTCAACGGCGACACCCGCGCCGACCGCGTCACCAAACAGGGCACCGATCTGGTGGTCCGCTACAACAACGGCATCACCGGGGACATGAAGGTGACCTGGGGCGCCCCGACGACCGTGGGCACCGGCTGGGACATGCCCGACACCTCGATCTACGTCGGATGACCGCCATGCGGACACTCACTCAGCGCATGCTCGCGCTCGCCACCACCGTCCTCGTCACCACCGGTGTCCTCGCGTCCACCTCGGCGCCGGCGCACGCCTGGGTCACCGTGCCGTGTGACCCGGCCGGCGTCACCAGCCGCGACACCGCACTGGCCGGCCAGTTGAACCCACAGCTCACCGGCCAGATGAGGAACCGGCTCACCGGCTACAAGATCTCCTGCGCCCGCATGGTCGTCCAGGCGGTCCGGGCCCGCGGCCTGCCGCAGCACGCCGCCACCATCGCGGTCACCACGACGATCCCGGAGAGCACGATCGAGAACATCTCGTACGAGTACGACCACGACAGTCTCGGCCTGTTCCAGCAGCGGGCCTCCTGGGGTACCCGCGAGCAACGGCTCAACCCGGCCTGGGCGACGAACGCGTTCCTCAACAAGATGATCCAGCTCTACCCCAACGGCAGTTGGCAGAACGCGGCCGTCGGTGTCGTCTGCCAGCGCGTCCAGGTGTCCGCCTACCCGGAGCGCTACCAGCCGGAGGCGGCCGACGGGGCACGGATCGCCGCCGCCCTGTGGCAGCGTCGCGGGGACTCGCTGTCCGGTGACCGTCACGCCGAGATCGTCCGCAAGCGGGACGGGAATCTGTACGCGTCCTACAACAACGGCATCAACGGCGACCTGACGGTGCGGTGGGGAAGCCCGGTCCAGATCGGCAACGGCTGGAACGACCCCGACAACGCCGTCTACTTCGCCGACATCAGCGGCGACGGACACGCCGAAGTCATCCGCAAAGACACCAACGGCGACCTGTTCGCCTACTACAACAACGGCATCAACAGCGACCTCACCGTACGCTGGGGAAACCCCGTCCGGATCGGCAACGGCTGGAACGACGCCAACAACGCCGTCTACTTCGCCGACATCAGCGGCGACGGGTTCGGATCAGCGAGCCTGACCTGGACCGGCTGCTCACCCTCTACGGTGTGGCCGTGGAGGACCGGGAAAGGCTGCGTGACCTGGCCAAACGAGGGCGG
>NZ_JBFAMR010000096.1:0-25826 GCF_040656595.1 Actinoplanes sp. NPDC049802 | reverse complement strand
GTCCTCGTTGTACTTCGAAGGGCGGGGCACCGGGACATCCTTCCCCCAGACCGCTGTCTGGTTTCAAGGTGTCCGGCTCGAAGGTGGAACCTCAGACGGGCCTTCCCCCTTGATCTTGGACACTTGAACCTTGGATCTTGAGGTCCGGGGAGATCAGGAGTCCGGTAGGTCATGGCGAATAAACACCATCCCGCGCAGTTCAAGGCCGATGCGGTCGCGTTGTACCGGTCTCGGCCGGGTACCACGATGGCGCAGATCGCCGACGATCTCGGGGTGAACCGGGAGACGTTGCGGAGTTGGGTCCGGGCCGACGACCGGCGCCGTGGCGGCGGTGACCGGCCGACCGTGTCGGTGGGCGGGTCGGAACCCGGTTCGGTCGAGGCGGAGAACGCCGAGCTGCGTCGGCGGGTCCGGGAACTGGAGGAGGAACGCGACATCCTTCGGAAGGCGGCCCGGTATTTCGCCGGGGAGACGCGCTGGTGACCCGCTTCCAGTTCGTTGCCGACCACCAGGAGCGCTACGGCGTGAAGCGGTTGTGCCAGGTCGTCGGGGTGGCCCGGTCGAGTTACTACTACTGGGCGTCGACCGCCGGGGCCCGGGCGGCCCGGCAGGCCGCCGACACCGTCCTGGCCGGGCGGATTCGCATGATCCATGCGGCCGACAACACTTACGGGGCGCCGCGGATCACCGCCGAGCTGCGCGACGACGGCACGCCGGTCAACCACAAGCGTGTCGAGCGGGTGATGCGTGGCATCGGCGTGCAGGGCCTGCGGCTGCGCCGCCGGACCCGCACCACGATCCCGGACCCGGCCGCGGCCAAGGCCCCGGACCTGATCGGCCGGGACTTCACCGCTCCCGCGGTCAACCAGCGCTACGTCGGTGACATCACGTATCTGCCGGTCGGTGAGCGCGGGTTCCTCTACCTGGCCACCGTCATCGACCTGCACTCGCGCCGGCTGGCCGGGTGGGCGATCGCCGATCACATGCGCACCGACCTGATCATCGACGCGCTCACCGCCGCCCAGCGCACCCGGGGCAGCCTGGCCGGGGCGATCTTCCACAGCGATCACGGAGCCCAGTACACATCGAAGGCCTTCGCCGCCGCCTGCGCGGAGGCCGGGGTCCGGCAGTCGATGAGCAAGGTCGGCAGCTCGGCCGACAACGCCCTCGCGGAGTCGTTCAACGCGACCTTCAAACGCGAGACCCTGCAAGGCCGCCGCGCGTTCACCGACGAACGCGACGCCCGGCTCACCAGCTTCCGCTGGCTGCACCGCTACAACACCGTCCGACGCCACTCACGGCTCGGACAGCAGTCCCCGATCACCTACGAGCGGATCCACGAAAGATCAGCTACCATCACACAAGCCGCATAAACCCCGTGTCCAAGTTCCGGGGGCAAGGCCCGACAGCGGACACGCCAGCTAAAAGTCTGTGGCTGCGCTGGCCCAGTTGCTGGCTTGGCTCCGCCAGTGGGCGAGGTGGTGGCCGGTGGTCAGGACGTGGGGTGGTCGCGGCCGTAGTGCTCCTCCATGATGCGATCCGCCCGCTCGAACGTCGCCACGGCTTCTGCTTTTTGGCCGAGTTTGAGCTGGAGCGTGCTGGCCTTCATGAGCAGTGGCACCAGCCATGGCGAGTCTCCCTGCCCGCGGAGGCCGCGTTGATAGCAGCGGAGGGCGTCCGGCGTGCGGCCGAGTGCTTCGTAGGCATCGCCGAGCACCGTCAGATGTTCAGCCAGCGTGCGATACCCGGGGTTGTGCTTGGACCGGGCCAGTTTGAGGGCGTGCTGCTGGATGGCGACCGCCTCGTGCGCGTCGCCGAGTGCCAGGTGCGCGGCCGCGGCCCGGCAGAGGCTGAGGGGCAGGTCCTTGTGGCCGGTCGCTTCAGCGATCCGGGCAGCGCGCAACGCGGCCGCGAGGGCATCAGCGGGGCGGTCCGCCTGTGTACAGGCGAGGGCGAGGGTGTTCAGCAGGCCGACCCGGATGTGGTCGTCCGGAGCCGACTCGACGGTGCGCTCCAGTTCGGCGCTGGGCGCGCCGGCGGCCACACGCGCCGTGATGAGGTTGTTAAGGACCTCGGCTAGCAGGCTGGACTCGGTGTCGACGCTGTCGCCGAGAATGCCTGCGGCCTGTTGGAACAGCGGCACTGCGTCGGCTGGACGGCCGAGGTCGCAAGTCGTGACGCCGAGCCCGTTGAGGTGCTCGGCGATGTGGAAATGACCCGGCGGCAGGGTCTTCTCGGCGATGGCGAGCCCGCGCAGTCCGTGTTTCTGGGCCTCCTCGAAGTGGCGCCGGTGCCGGCAGACCGAGGCGAGCGAGTGCAGTGGAGCGGCCAATGCCGGGTGGGCAGGGCCGTACTGGTCCTCAGTGAGGGCCAGCGCCCGGCGCATGGCGGCCTCGGCGTCCGCCAACCGGCCCGCGTGCCTGTGGCAGGTACCGATGTTTATCAGCACGGTCGCCAGTATCTTCGGGGGGTCGGGCAGCGCCTCGGCGATGGCCAGCGCGCGGCCCAGCTGAGCGAGCGCCTCGTCGGTCCGGTCCTGATCGATCAGAAGGACGCCGAGGCTGTTCAGCCTGATGATCATGTCCGGATGGTCGCTGCCCGCCGTTGCCTCGGTGTTTGTCAAGGCCCGCTGGACCAGCTCCGCGGCCCGGGCCGGGCGGCCGGCGCGCCAGTGTGCGGCGGCGAGATTGTTCAGGCGGATCGCCACGGATGGGTGATCGTCGCCGAACGCCGCCGAGGTCAGCTCCAGCGCGCGGGTCAGCCGGGTCGTCGCGGCCTCGGCGCGTCCTTGGCTCAGCTCGAACATTCCGGCCTCGTTGAGCAACAGCCCGAGCGGGCTGTCCAGCTCCGTGCCGGACGGTAGGTGCCCGGCCAGTGCGTCTAAGTGCGGAATAAGCCGCCGCCATCGCGGCCAAGCGGTGACGTCGGTCGCGTCGTCGGGCAGCAACTTGCCCAGCATGCGGATGGCGAATCGGTGCGCAAGCATCCGGTCGTCGGCCGCCTTCGGGTCATCGGTATCCATCATGCGGATGACCGCCTGGAGCACCGGATGCATGTCGATCGCGTCGTCGGTCAAAGTAATCATTCCGAACGATGCGAGCCAGCCGGCCGACTCGTCACCGGTGACGTGGATTCCGAGGACATCGCGGGGGATGTCGTCGGGCGCCAGCCAAGCCAGCACGGCGAGCAGTGGCCCCGCATGCGGGTCGGCCGCCTCCAACTCGGCGAGGGTGAGGTCCCAGACACGAGCCACCGCGGTCATGTTGGGCAGCTCAGCAGTGAATATGCGGCCCGGCTGTTCGCGCAGCCGGCTCAGGCATCGGTCAAGGGCCAACGCCGTGTGCTTGGCATACGCGGCGATATGTTCCAGGGCCACCGGCAGGCAGCCGAGTTCGGCCGCGATTGCGGCGGCCGCCGTCCGGTTGTCCTGCCCGGTGCGGGATAGCAGTAACTCGGTCGCGGCGCCGGGGTCGAGCACGCCGATCGGCACCGTCGGGACGGTCCACGAAAGGTCCCGGCGGCTGGTGATCAACAGGTGGCCGGCAGCGTGGGCCAGCCGGCCGAGCAGGGCGGTGACAGCCGCCGGATCGCTCGCGTCGTCAAGGATGAGCAGCCAGCCGGACCAGTGCCGTAGCCAGGACTCGGCCCACGCGCTGGCGGCATCGTCGGGCAGCGTGGCCCAAGCCGAACTCACCCAGCGAGCCAGCTTGGCCAGCCCGGCCGACACACCGCCGGCGGCAGGGATCCACCAGACCCCGCCCGGATAGGTGTCGCGGTAGGCGTACGCGTATTCGACGGCGAGCCGAGTCTTGCCCACCCCGCCGAGCCCGTGCAGGCACTGGCCGACGGCGCCGGCCGAGAAGCCCGCCCGCAGCTGCGCCATGATCTCGTCGCGGCCAACGAACACCTCGGACGAGGGAAGCGGCACCGTCCACCCGCGGGCGGGTGGGGGTGTCTGGTCTGGCCGCGGCACAGCGCTGACGTCAATCGTGGTCTTGCTGAACGGGTCAAGCTGCGTGCTGCGCTTGTTGAGTAACAGCTCCAGTTCCGCGTCCCCGCCGGCGAACGTCTTAGTGGCCGCCGGCAGGAAACCGTCCGCGACCTGCGCGGTGTCCGGGGAGGCGTCAGCGGACGGTCGGCCCTTCGCCAGAGATCCGGCCTGATGCATTGCCGACCACACCTTTTCGTCGGTCAACTTGGCTGGAAGGCGCAGCCCGCTCTTGGCGGCGTGTTGGACACATGCGTCGATGTACGCCTTGACGGTGCCCCAACTCGGCCATTTGGGCCCGCTGGTGACGTTGCCAAGGGCCGACCTTTCTCGACGTCCGTCGGCGTAGCCCGCGAGTACGTCCAGCGTCGGCTCGCCCGCCGCTAGATGAAGCCGGCGAGCTGCTGCGCGCAACTGCTGTCTTCTTGGATCCTCGTCGGACACCGTCACTTCTTCCCTTCCGACGAGGTGTCGATCACGCCATCCGCTGTATCCGCTGTATCCGCCGGCGGATGAGGTGGCGCCTGATTCAGCCGAATCTCGATGGCATGGTTGCTGCCGAGAGCGAGGAAGAACCGATGTTGTTCGTAATCGTCACTGCAGTCGATGCCCTGTGGCACTGGCTTCCTGAGATCACTATTGGGCTGAGGTTCTGCACAGCGTTGATCGGGTTCGTCATCGCTGTACTCCTGATGGTGCGGCGGATTCGCCGATGGATGCACCGGCGCAGGCGTCGATAGTCCTGGCGCTGCGAGCATGGACAACGTGGTCCCTACCGACCGGAGGCTCGGTAGGGACCACGTCACGTTCGGGTTGGCAGCGGGATCTGTCACGTCAGGCCGCCGCGTCCAGGTGTTGGTAGATGGTCCCGCGGCTGACCCCGAGAGTGCGGGCGATCTGTTCGACGGTGAAGGTCTGTGAGGTGTACACCTGCCGGGCGACGGCGATCTTCTCCGGGGTCATCTTGCGGGGCCGGCCGCCGTTGCGGCCGCGGGCCCGGCGCCCGGCGATGGCGGTCAGGCCGGCGGCGGTGCGTTCGCGTAGCAGGTCACGCTCGAACTCAGCCAGGGCGGCGAATAGGTGAAACGTGAGCCGACCGGAGGCGGTGGTGTCGATGTTCTCCCGCAGGCTCCGGAACTGCACGCCATGGTCGTGCAGTGCGTTGACAGTGTTGATGAGGTGGCGCATGTTGCGCCCGGAGCGGTCCAGTTGCCACACCACGAGGACGTCGCCGGGGCGAAGGTAGGCCAGCGCGGCGGCGAGTTGGGGGCGGTCGGCTTTGGCGCCGGAGGCGATGTCGGTGAACGTCTTGGTGCAGCCGGCCTTGGTGAGGGCGTCGTGCTGCAGGTCGGGGTTTTGCTCGCGGGTGGAGACGCGGGCGTATCCGATGTCCGTCACGGGTCCTGACTGTACGGTTCGTCCGTCGGTGAGCCGGGGTTCCGAGACGTTGGTTTTTCGACGTGTTGCTGACAGGGTCCGGGATCATACCGGCGGGTCGGCCCCGACTGCCAGACGGCGGACGAGGTACGTGAGCTGGCCGAGCTGGGCTGTACGGCATCGGCATTCCGCGCCGTCATGATCTAGTACTGCTACAGCGGCTCGTAGCTTCCGAGCGTGCTGATTCGTTTGCGGTAGTGGGCGGCTCGGGCGCGCTGGTTGCAACGTCTTCGGAAGTTTGACCAGGCGAGGGCATGTCTGGTGGTGTTCTTTGCGGCCAGGATCAGGATGGCGTACAGGTGCCTGATCTCCTTGACGGTCAGGGGGATCAGGCTGTCCTGGTCGCTGTCGCCGGTGGTGCCCCCTTTACCGCTTCGCGGGCGCGGGTGATGGTCAGGAACGCGGCGGCGGCCATGGACAGGGTGATGTGGGCGTACCAGGCGTCGTAGCGGCGGAACTGGTACTGGTCCAGGCCGGCCTCGTTCTTCGCGATCTGGAACGACTCCTCGACCGCCCACCTCGCGCCCGCCGTGGCCACGAGCGTGCGTAGCCGGGTGCCCCGCGGGCCGAAGCACACGTAGTAGGCCAGTTCCCCGGTGCTGATGCTGCGACGGGCCAGCACCCAGCCGCGCCGGCCGTGCTCGAACCCGGTGCGGATCGGAACACTCACCCAGTCGTAGACGCGGGGCCCGTGGGCGCCGTCACCGCACGACATCCGCCGCCACGCCCCGGCCCGGACCTTGCCGATCAGTTCGTCGACGCGGGTGCTGGTGTGCAGGCCGGACGCGACTTCGTGGTCCTTGCGGGTGGCCAGCACATAGGCAATGTCCTGCTCTTGGCACCACTCGCGCAAGGCCCGGTTCTGCCCGTACGCCTCGTCGCCGGTGAACCAGGCGAACGGCACCTGCGCCGCGACGGCGCGTTCCAGCATGGACTTGGCCTGTTGCGGCTTGGTGGCGAACTCGACCTCGTCGCCGATGTGCGCACGCCGGCAGCGGTCACGGTCGTCGGTCCAGGACTTCGGCAGGTACAACTCCCGGTCGATCAGCGCCCGCCCGTGCCGGGTGTGGTAGGTCAGGAACACCCCGAGCTGACAGTTGTCGATCTTCCCGGTCGTGCCGGTGTACTGCCTTTGCACCCCCGCCGATGATCTTCCCTTGCGGAACGTCACGGAGACGCGGCCGCGGTGGGGGTCGCCATCGCGGTCGAGTAGACGGCCGTACCCGCTCCGGATGACCCCGATGAGAAACAGATCGAAGAACAATGCCGCCTCCGCCGGATCCGAGCGCCACGGACGTCCCGCGGCCCGGGCGATGTCCCAGCCGTGCACGTCGATCTCGTTGAGCAGGTGCGCGAGCAGCCCGTCGGTCGGCACGCGGGACTGCCCGAGCCACGGCACGGCCGGTGGTGCGTCTTCCTCGTCGAGGGCGACCAGGAGACGGATCACGTCACCCTCGATCACGTCAAGGAGCACTTTCGGATCACGTTCCGTGAAATGTGACAGGATTGTCGCGTTCATCGTGCTCACCGTGTCGACCGTCGTCGCCGCCCGCAGCTCCTCGACACCGGGCGGAACGGATGTGCCGGCACGAACGAGCGCGAGGTCCATCATGGCGATCGAGATCAGATGCGCCGGAGTGTCCGCCACCGACCAGTCCGCGGTGCCATCAGATCGGCAGGCACCGATTCCACCAGCTCGCGTAGCTGGTGAACGGCCTGTCAAAGGCCGTCCCGTACCCGATGGGCGTTGCCGTTTCCGCCGTTCATGGCAAACAGGATGCAGGCCTTCCGGCGCACGGGTGTTCCATATCGCCGACCTGAGCGGAGGGGCACGACGAAAGAACCGGTGTCCCGGGTCTGCCGGAACAATCACTGCCATGAATGTCACTAGAAGTGATCATGTTGTCGCCGAGTCCCTGGCGGTAAGGCCGTCCCATCCCCGCCGGCTCGCCGTGATCAGTGCTCTCGCGGGAACATTGCTGGCCGTGGTGTGGTCCTACGAGTTCGTCGACCACATCATCGGTGACACCGTGGCGAACGGTCTGCTCGGTCACGACGCGAAGGCCACCGCCATCGGCGGGACCGTGGCCGGCCTGCTGTTCGCATTCGTATCCGGGCTGGCCGGTACGTTCACAGCCTGCAACATCGCGATGGCCGCGTCGATCGGGCCGATGAGCCAGGCGAGCGCGACCGGCCGTACCCACGGCGCCTTGCGCCACCTGCTCCGGCCCGTCGGCTGGCTCACCATCGGCATGGTGATCGTCGCCGGGGTCTACGGGTTCATCGGAGTACTGGTCGGCGACCGGATGCCGCAGTTGTCCACCGCGACGTCGGGCGGTATGCCGGTACGGCTGTGGCAGTCGGCCGTCGTCTTCGGCGTTGTCGGACTGGCGTTCGTCTACCTCGGGCTCGCGGCCCTCGACATCCTGCCCGACCCGTTCGCCCGGCGGCCCGTCGCCCGCGTCGTAGTCCTCGGAGCGCTCGTCGGCGCCTTCCTCATCGGACGGCCCTACCCGCTGTTCAACAAGCTCTTCCACTGGGCTGTCGACAGCGGGAACCCCCTCTACGGGGCGGGCGCCTTCATCCTGCAGTCGCTCGGCAACATCGTCGTGGTCACCGCGCTGTTCGCGCTGATCGTTGTGCTGTCCCGGGGGAGATTCATCGACTGGTTCGCCGGCAACCCCGCGCGCACAATGGCCATCACCGGCGCCCTGCTCGTCGCCCTCGGCACCTTCACGGTCGTCTACTGGGACGTGCGGCTTCCCGCCATGTTCGGCCACGGATGGTTCCCAACCATGCCGTGGAATGCCAGGTAGCGGGTGGTGATGCCGGAACGGCGACTGCGGGTCCGCACCCTCATCCTCGTTGCGGGAACCCTGGTGGCGTTCGGGGCGGTCTTCGGAGGGTCCGGGAGGTGACTTCTCCGAATACCGCAACAGGACCTGCCGCGGCCTTGCGCTCTACAAGCTTCCGCCCCATACCACAGACCATCTGACCAGCAGATCCGCAATGTGCACTTTAGAGTGAAGCACGTTGTGCATCTACATCACGTACCGGCCGGTGGACGCGTTGTAGACGACCTTCGGGCGTTCGATCTTGGAGCTGCCGAGTTGGGCCGCCGACGACGAGGTGAGCACGTTGTTGCGGAACTCCCAGGTCCGCAGATCCGTGGACCGGTAGACCGAGACCGCGCGGAACGTGTCGTCGGCGTTGCGGTTCTCGCCGAACCAGTACCAGTGGGAACCGACCTTGATCATGCCTCCGCCGTGGGCGTGCACCCCGGCGCCGGCGGTGTCGGTGAACTGGACGCCGTTGGTGATGGTGACCGGTGCGGCCTGTGCCGGCGCGGGTGGCATGAGCAGCGCCGTCACCAGTGCCGCCATGAGCGCGGCGAAGATCCTCATCCGAGTCTCCGATCGATGCGTAAGAATGTGCGTAACGTCTTCGTAAACGGTCGGAAACGGTGAGGCCATGGTGCGAACCCGCTCGGTCGGAAACGCAACCAATCGAACAACGCTGTTCTCGGTGCAGCGACACGAGCACCTGCTCACCGAGCTGCGGCGCAGCGGCGCCGTACGGGTCAGTGATCTGGCCCGTGACCTGGGCGTCAGTGAGTTGACGATCCGCCGGGACATCGCCGCCCTGGCCGCCCGCAACCTGGTCAACCGGGTTCACGGCGGCGCCACCCTGCCCGCCGCGTCCCGTCCGCTGCCGGTCCGCGCCACCCGGCCCGCCTCGTTCACGATCGGCATGGTGGTGCCGTCGCTCGACTTCTACTGGCCGCCGATCGTCGCCGGCGCCCGCGCGGCCGGCGCCGCCCTCGGCGTCAACGTGCAACTGCGCGGCTCCAGCTACGACCCCGAGGAGGACCGCCGCCAGATCGCCCGGCTCGTCGACGCGGGCCAGGTGCAGGGCCTGCTGCTGGCGCCCCGCCTCGACGGCGCGGACGCCGACCGGATGATCGGCTGGATCAGCCGGCTACCGGTCCCGGTCATCCTCGTCGAACGCCAGCCGCGCCGCTGGACCGCCGCTCCGCGGCAGGCCGAATGGGTGCGCAGCGATCACTCTCTCGGGTTGGAGATCGCCGTCAATCACCTGTACGACCAGGGCCACCGCCGCATCGGCCTGGCCCTGTCCGGCGACAGCCCCACCTCCGCCTACCTGCTGCGCGGCTGGCACCGGGCCTGCGCCGACCTCGGCATCCGCGACGACGCGGTCAACCCGCGCCACACGGTGGGCTCGGGTCTGACCGCGCTGATCGTCCACAGCGACCCGCAGGCCATCGCGGTCGCCCAGGCCTGCGCCGAACAGGGCATCCGAGTCCCCGACGACCTGGCGATCGTCTCCTACGACGACGAGGTGGCCCACCTGGCCGAGCCCCCGCTGACGGCGATCCGCCCGTCGAAGAACCACGTCGGCCGTACCGCCGTCGAACTCATGGTCTCCCGCCTGATGGACGGCGACCGCCGTCCCGTCCAGGGCGTCCTGGTCGCCCCCGAACTGGTGGTCCGCCAATCCTCGCTGTCCCGCCGGGTGCGCGCCTGACCACCGCGCCCGGCCGCCTCATCTGCCCTTGAGCGACCAGTCCGCGTCGCCGTCGTCGACGGTCGCGTCGCTGTAGAGGTGGGTGTTCGACTTCGGCCAGACACCGTTCGGGAAGGATCCGGGGTCCACGGCGTCACCGTGCAGGGTGACCATCGCGGTCGCCTGCGCGCCCAGGAAGGCGGCCAGGGTGCCGACCGCGGTCCAGATCGCGGCCGACGACACACCCACCGACTCGACGATCAGCGCCGCACCGGCCCACGAGAACCATCCCGACCCGATCGCCGCGATCGCGGCGACCACCTTCGCGATGAGCTGAGCCAGGATGGCCGCCAGCGCGACGTAGAAGGCCAGCCCGGCCCCCGCGCAAGCCAGCAGGTTCAGCGAGGTGCCGGAGGCGATCGACCCCACCCGCCCGGCCGCGTTGACCTGCGCGCCGGCCGCCGCCAGGTACGCGTCGCGGCCTGTTCCGCTCCAGTCGGTGTCGTCCACGACGAGGTTCTGGGTGCCGAGATCGGTGGAGACGCCGTTCGCGGTTCCCTTGATGTCCATCCACCGGTAGGCGTCCAGGAACATCCAGATGGGAGCGGTCGCGCCTTTGAGCAGGTCGAGAATCCAGTTCAGCAACGCTGTCCCGATCTCGACCGTCTTGTCGCCGATCCACTGCAGGACCTCGGCCATCGGCGGGGTGACCCACCACTGACCGGTCGCTGCCGCGGTCGCCGGCCCGACCTCCGCGAGCTTCCCCCGGAGCGCCAGAGTCCCGGCCTCCAGCTCCTGGATCGTCGCCTCGAACTGCGCCTTGTCGAACACCGTTCTCCCCCGCGTACTAGTAGATCTTCTTGATCCGGTGCGCTCCCGCCCGGTCCTCCGCGTCATAGGTGTCGGCCACGCTGCGCAGCGTGGCCGCCATCTCGGTCATGGCGGTGGCGCCCTCCGCACAGCGCGCGGCGACCCCGTGGATCACGTCGTTGTACGGGCCGACCATCAACTGGAAAAGGCCCGCCTCCAGACGGCCGAACTCCATCCCGGCCACCCTGGCGCCCAGCGCCGTCAGGTTGTCGCTCTGCTCGTCCCACAGGTTCGCCTCGGTACGCAACGCGTCGGTGGCGACGGAAACCTGTTCCGCGTTGGGCTGGGTCATCGAACATCCCCTCGATCGGGCGGTGACTGGGTCAGGGATCGCAGCGTGGCGAGCGCGTCGTTGACCAGCGCGTCGGTCTCGGCGACCCGTTCCCACAGCTTCGAGCCACCGTCGCCCCTGGCACGGGTGAGCGCTCGTGCCAGAGCGGCGTTGACCGTGCCGCTGTCCCGGTCGCGTGCCCACCGCGGGTCGATCTCGCAGCCGGTCATGCCGCCGGCGCCGAGCCGGACGGTCACATGACGCCCGTCGTCGGAGCCCTCCATCGAAGGCTGTGCGCCGACGTCGACGTGCTGCCGAACATTCTGCAGGGTCTTGAGGACCTGCTCGTTGAAGTCCAGATCGTGGTGGGCGCGTCCGGCCGGCGGTTCCGGAAGCCGGGCGGTTCGTGGATCGGCGTCCTCTTCGTCCTCATCCGCCTCACGCACGTGCCGCCACCAGCCGCCGTCGTCGAGGCTGTCGGTCAAAGCCCGCACCGCGCCCCGGACGGCGTCGTTGTTCGCGGCGAGGACCGCGGCGCCGAGCTGTTCCGGCTCGATCCGCCGATGCCAGCCGTCACGGACGCGAACCTCGGCGGGCAGCCCATCGAGACCCAGCACCACGGTGACGTACCCGGTCGGGTCGTTGCCCTCCGGCCGCGGCGGGACGGCCGTGGTCAGCTCGCTCGCCAACCGGCTCAGCGACTCGGCCTGCTGCAGCAGATAACGCACGGGGTCGGAACGCATCGAGCTCAGCGCCTCTCAACCATCGGGACCGCCCGGCGAATCGCCCAGACGATCGTTGCCATGGAGAACACGGCATGCGCCAACGGCACCACCAAGATGATCATCGCACCACCCGCTGTCACCAGAGACAGCGCCAGCAGTGCCGTCAGCCCGATCGACGCGGCAAGCAGGATCCCGGTCAGCGCCCCTACCGGGCCGCTGACACCACGCCAGGCCAGCACCGCGCCGGCACAGGTGATCACGGCGCTCACGCCACACAGCGCGATCGTTCCCGTACGCCCGAACGGGGCGGCGTCCGCGACCTCCTCGAACCCGGCGGCGGCCATCGCCACAACGCCGAACTCGATGACCGCGAACAGCGCGTTCAAAGTCAATGCGAAGCCGCTCATCCGGCCGTCCGCCGACGATCCGCGCACCCGTCCACCTCCGCGACTATGAAGCCGACAGACTTTCGCAGCGCTGCGACTCCGCGCAATCCGCCCACACGGAATGCGGCGTCTCGCCGGCCGCGGTTCACGGCGATCACACAGCCGCGGGACGACGGCACGTCAACCTACCGCAGCTTGATCCGGAGCGAGCCCCGGGGTGGGACCGGAGCACCGGCAGCCCGGCCCGGCGGTAACCTTCGATATGGCCGAATTGAGTCCAGCAACAAGAAAAGGAATTCGACCGTGAATGATCCCGCTACCGACTATCGGCGCTTGGCGGAAATGGTTCACGCCACATTGAATCTGGTGGGCATGCCCACGTTCCCCGCCGAGATCCTGGTGGAGCGTCCCGGTTTCGAGATCGACGTGGATGAAGAAGGCGAGTTCGCCGGTGTCCTCATCGACTGGCGGACGGACGGCAAGCTACGCCACGCGGCCCTGGGAACCCATGGCCAAAATGATCTCCATGGCCCGGCGCGCGAGCTTTATCTTTCCGTGAAGCAACAGATGCGCGACCTCGCCATACAAGTTCTCACGTCTGCGGGATTCCGGGCCGAGGTGGCGGGCGGATATGCACCACTTCATGTTCGGGTGAGCGGCTATGGCGGCGACGCTTTCGGCTCGCTGATCAACGATGAAGCAGGCTGACGAGCGAAGGTGAAATCCAGCGGGCGCCGTCCTGTCGAAGTCGTCGAACTGCCGCTCCACGGAATGGATGGCGACGAGGCGGCCTTCAGCGGCGAGGCTTTCGTCCGCGAGCTGGAGTCAGCGATGAACGCCGACCACAGTCGGCGACCCGGGAGTCTCCGGCGCATCATGCAAGAGACCGAGGAAGGCCGGCCGGAAAGCCGGACTTCCGGCCATGACCCAGGCCGGCGGCTCCGCCGAGCGCGGCGGTGGTGTCGGTCCGGACCGGGGCGGTCGCCGGTCTCCGGGCCGGTCTCTTCCGGGCCGCCCGCGGCGCGGTCAGAGCCGGCGGACCGCGCCGACCAGCAGGACGGCGCAGCCGAGCAGACAGAGGACGGTCCGGGCGTGGTTGGCCGGCTCCCAGCCGGCCACAAACCGGGACCAGGTGACCGCGCCGGCCTCCAGGCGGTTGTTCAGCGGCACGTTGACCGCGACCGTGACGCCGAGACCTCCGGCGATCGTCAGAAGCGCGCCGGCCAGCAACCACGCGGCGCCCGGTTGCGGCCACGTGACCATCGCCCGGACGATCATCGCGACGCACAGCGCCGAGACACCGAACAGGGCGATCATGAGAGGCGGGCGCTGCGCGGTGACGTTGATCGAGCGCATCGCGGCCGCGCCGTCCGGATCGGGCAGCCGCCGCAGGCCGCTCATGACGAAGGCGGAGAACGCGAAGAACACCCCGGAGAGCAGCCCGCTCCCGATCACCGCTGCCGTGGTGAGGACATCCCATTGACGAGTCATGACTCCATGTCACCGCAGTTCGATGAGCTCATCCATGCGGCGGACGCCCGATTCCATACGTGAGCGTCTACGCTGGCCGGGTGGATCCGGTGGGCGGCCTCCTCGATCCCCGGGCGCGGGGGGCCTTCATCCTGCGCTCGCTGCTGTCCGGCCCGTGGTCGATCCGGATCGAGGACGGGGCTCCGCTGACCCTGGTGGCGGTCGTCAGGGGAGCGGCCTACCTCGACACGGGTACGGCGGCGACGGTGATCGTGCCGGGGGATGTGGCGGTCGTGCGCGGCTCGAACCCGTACACGGTGGCTGATTCCGCCGCCACGGCGCCGCAGGTCACGATCGGGCCGGACCAGGTGTGCCGGCCGATAGCCGGCGTGGTCGGCGCCCGCCCGATGGGACCGCTCGGGCTCCGGTCCTGGGGCAACGATCCGGACGGCGCCACGATGCTGCTCACCGGAACTTACCACTCGCCGGCCGAGGTCAGCCGGTCGCTGCTGGCGGCGTTGCCCGATCTGGTCGTGCTGCGGCCCGGTGAGTGGGACTCGTGGCTGATCGACCACGTGATCCAGGAGGTCGACCGGGACTCCCCGGGCCAGGACGTCGTGCTGGACCGGTTGCTCGACCTGGTCCTGATCACCGCCGTGCGTACCTGGCTCGCCCGGCCGGACGCGCATCCGCCGCGCTGGTACACCGCCCAGGACGATCCGGTCGTCGGCATCGCCCTGAGTTGTATCCACGCTCGACCGGACGAGCCCTGGACAGTCGCCTCCCTGGCCGCCCGGGCACGCAGCTCGCGTGCGGCGTTCGCCCGGCGATTCACCGAACTCGTGGGCGTCCCGCCGATGACCTACCTGACCGAGTGGCGTCTGTCGTGCGCCGCCGACATGCTCGTCCGCAGTGACGCCACGTTGGAGGCGATCGCCCGCGATGTCGGGTACGCCAGCCCGTTCGCGCTCAGCGCCGCGTTCAAACGGGTCCGGGGAGTGTCCCCACGCACCCTGCGCGGGGGCGCTGCCGCCCGGGCCGGCCGGTCCTGAGGCACGGCGGCGCTGGCCTGCCCGGCGCGGGGAAGCCGGGCGGCGCTATCTCCCGGTGGGGTGGCGGTGGGCGGCGACGGAGTCGCGGACGCGGAGTTCGGGGCTGATCATGACCCGGTGGACCGGGCGGCGCGGGTCGGCGAGCCGGTCGGCGGCCAGGCGCACGGCGGCGGCGCCGATCGAGCCCCTCGGTGGCCGGACGGCGGTCAGGGCCGGGCTGAACAGGCCGGCCACCTCGTCGTCGTAGGCGATCACCGACAGGTCGCCGGGGACGGACAGGTGGCGTTCCTCGCAGCGTTCCACCAGGGCGATCGCCTCGGCGTCGGCGTGGACGAGCAGGGCGGTCGTGCCGGTCTCCAGGCAGCGGTCGACGACCCGGTCCAGGGCGGCGCGGCAGCCGGGCGTCCGGGCGTCGGGGACCAGCATGTCGACGGTCCCGGTCACGTCGAGGCCGCAGTCGGCGGCGGCCTCGAGCCAGCCTCGGCGGACATGGGGACGGGTGGGACTGGGCTCGGCCAGGACCACGCCCACCTTCTCGTGGCCGAGACCGGTCAGGTGCCGGACGGCCATGCCGGCGCCCTGCGCGTGGTCGGTGACGACCGATTCGAGGAAGGCGTGGTGGGGCCCGGCGGTGGCGGTGCGTTCCAGCAGGACGACCGGCAGCCCGGTGCCGGCCAGCCACTCGATGGTGAGCCGGGCGGTCGGCACGTCCATCCGAGGGGCCACGATCAGCGCGTCGACTCCCTGGTCGACCAGCCGGTTCAGCTGGGGCCGGTCGTCCTCGGTCTGGTACGACGAGCCGCGCAGCACGACCTTCAGGTCCAGCTCGCGGGCCGCTTCCTCGGCGCCGCGGGCCACGTGCGGCCAGTAGTAGTCGAGCGACGGCACCAGCATGCCGACGCTGCCGCCGGACGGGACGTCGAGATCGGTGTCGCGCGGGTCGTCGCCGCTGGGCAGGGCGACGCCGCCGTGCACCCGCCGGACCAGCCCTTCGGAGGCGAGCTGGGCGATGTCGCGGCGGATCGTGACGGTGGAGGCGCCGAGCGCGTCGGTGAGGTCGGAGACGCGCAGCACGCCGTCGCGCTGCAACTGTTCGAGCAGGCGTGCCCGGCGGGCCACCTGCAGCGGCCCGCGTTTGTCTGAAGTGCTCACCGCGTCTCCTTGACGGTCAGTTCGAGGGTACCGACGGGACCGAGCGCGGTGACGTCGATGTCGAGGCGTGTCAGCCGGTCGCCCCACACGCTGGACAGCATCGGATCGTCCAGTTCCCGCACGACGACGGTGCACGGCGCCGGCCGGGCGGGCGCCCAGGTGATGGTCACGCCGCCGGCCTGCGCGGAGCCGTCCGACACGGTGACCTCGCCAGCGATCACCAGGTGGATGACGGTCGGGCCGGCGCCGGGTGTCAGCTCCCAGGAGTCGCGGATGGTGATCGTGCCGGTGGCGCGGTCCAGCCGGGCGGAACGGACCCAGCCGCGGATGTCGTCGCGGGGGTAGGCGCCGGCGAGGTCCAGGGTGAGCGAGCAGTCGTCGGCGGTGACGGCGCGGGCCGCGAACTCCCGGCCGGGCGCCTGCTCGGCGCCGCGGATGGTCGGCGTGTTGTGCCAGCTGGATCGCATGGTCCAGATCTCGTAGCGGTGCGGCCCGAACGTCTGTGCCGTGTAGGTGGGCCGCCCCGGGTCGACCAGCACCGGTACGCCGTCGCGGGCCACGATGAAGCTGCCGACGTCGTTGTGGTTGTGGTTCTCCCCGTTGTGGCCGCCCTTGACCGCCAGGGTCAGCCCGGCCGGGCTGCCCGCCTCGGGCCGGGCCAGCAGCACCTGGGCGGACGGGAACCACACGTGGCGGGGCAGCGGCGACGGGCCGGGACGCGCGGCCGCCCACACCGGATCGGTGAGCGCGAGCAGCAGGTAGCCGAGGCCGGGGCTCTCGTGGGCGACCGGTTCGCCGGGCCGGCGCCGGGCGGCGGCGTGTGCCTCGGCCTCGGTGTCGCCGTAGCGGCGGGCCAGCCGGTGCAGCACGTGCCAGGGTTGCTCGGACGAGGGGCGGGCCTGGCCGTCGGCGTGGTTGACATACCAGAATCCGCCCAGGTGGACGCGGTGCGGGTAGGCGAGGACGGCGGGTTTCGGCGCGGTGACGCCGAGCATCTCGAGGGCTTCCAGGTAGCGGCAGGCGCCGTACCACCAGTACTGGATGCCCTCGTCGACGGCGCCGTCGGCGGGCAGGGCCGCGCCGAACCGGTCGAGGCCTTCGGTGACCAGGCCGATCAGGTGCTGTCGCCGCTGCGGGTCGTCGACCAGGGCGAGGGTGGCGACCAGGACGTTGCCGTGGATCCACGGGTTCCAGTTGTGCACGTGCCCGTCGAGGCCCAGCCAGTGCCAGTCGCGCCGCTCGGTGAACGGGGTGAGGACGCGGCGGTCCACCTCGAACCGGATGCGGGCTCGCAGGCCCGGCACGTGGCCGTCGAGGTGGGCGCCCAGCACGTGGTCGATCCAGGACAGGTCGGCGGCGACCTCGCCGGCGCCGAGGTCGAGGCACGGGTCGGTCGTCACCGGCAGCACCGAGCCGTACCGGTCGCGCGTGTCGTCGTGGCCCGGCCAGGACCAGGTGCTCTGCTCGCAGAACAGGATCACGCCGTCGGTGACCTCGTCCAGCCACACCGGGTCGAGGGTGACGGCGGCCAGGGCGGCGGCGCGGGCCAGCCGGCGGTGCCGGCCCCAGACGGCCTGCTCGTAGGTGTCGCGGTCGCCGTCGCGGTGGAAACGGGCGAAGTCGTGGGCCAGGGGAGTGGGCCAGGGCGTGCCGAGCGTGGCCCGGGCGCGGTCGGTGAGCGCCCGGATCGTGGGCTGGTCCACGGCCGTCCAGGCGCTGCGATCCTCCGCCGACGGTACGCGCATCCCACCTCCCCTGTGATCGAACGCGATCGTATCAGATCACTTAGGGAGCATCGGGGCGACTGATTTCGCGGTCCATGCGGACACTTGGAGAGCCTATACAGCGTATTTCAGCAGGTGAAGACGTATGGCGATCAGTTTTGGCGATCGATGAGCGAAGAAGTCGTTGACATGCTCGTTTGTGAGCGTTTTACTTCCCGGAAACCGACCACAGGTTCCGTCCGACCCACTTCGGAGCGTGACGTGCCACCCTCACATGCTGCCCTCACCACCCGCGCCGACTGGACCGGGTACGCCGACCGTCTGCTCGCCGCCGCGTCCCGGCACGCCTCGCCCCACCACGCGCTGATCACCCTGCCCGGCGCCGAGGGCGGCTACGGCCGCGCGATCGACGGGCTGGAGGGGTTCGCCCGCACCTTCCTGCTGGCCGGGTTCCGCCTGGCCGGGGAGAACGGCCGCGGCCTCGGCGACCTGGCCGGGCGATATGCCGCGGGCCTGGCCGCCGGGACCGACCCGGCCACACCCGAGACCGAGCGATGGGTACGCCTGGACGAGCACCCGCAGGCCAAGGTGGAGGCCGCCTCGATCGCCCTGATCCTGGACATGACCCGCCCCTGGATCTGGGACCGGCTGGACAGCGCCGTCCAGGAACGGGTCGTCGGCTACCTGTCGCCCGCGGTCGGCGACAGCACCTACCCGCGTATCAACTGGGTGTGGTTCCGCCTGGTCGTGCAGACGTTCCTGCGTTCGGTCGGCGGCCCGTTCTCCACCGCCGAGATGGAGGAGGACCTCGCCACCCACGACACGCTCCGGCGCGCCGACGGCTGGCTGTCCGACGGATCGTCGCGGGCGTTCGACCACTACACCGGCTGGGCGCTGCACCTCTATCCGGTGCTGTGGTCGCGGATGGCCGGTGCCGGCGGTCCCCGTCCGAAGGATGTGGCCCGGCTCGACCGGTTCCTCACCGACGCGCTCGCCCTGATCGGCGGGGACGGCTCCCCGCTGCTGCAGGGGCGCAGCCTGATCTACCGGTTCGCGGCGGCCGCCCCGTTCTGGGCCGGCGTCCTGGCCGGCGTCCCGTCCCACGCGCCCGGGCAGCTGCGGCACGCCGCCGGCCGGATCGTCGGGCACTTCGCCGGCGACGGCGACCTGCTCACCGTCGGCTGGCACGGGCCGTGGCCCCGGCTGGCCCAGTCCTACTCCGGTCCCGGCTCGCCGTACTGGGCGAGCAAGGGCCTGCTCGGCGTCGCCCTCCCGGCCGGCCATCCGGTGTGGGCGGCGCCCGCGGAGCCGCTGCCGATCGACACCGGCGACGTGCTCCGCGCCGTGCGCGCCCCGGGCTGGCTGATCGCCGGCACCCGCGCCGACGGCATCGTCCGCGTCGTCAACCACGGCACCGACCACGGTGAGCAGGGCGTTCCCGGCGGCGACTCGCCGTTGTACGCCCGGCTCGGCTACTCGACGGCCACCGCCCCGCTGCTCGACGACAGTGGCTGGACCGACCCGGAGGACCAGTCGGCCGTCCTGGTCGACCCGGCCGGGCGCCGATCGCATCGCACCGGCATGCGCGCTCTCGGCGTACGCGTGGAAGAGGGTCTGGGGGTTGCCGGGTCGGTCGCCGAGGCGCACTGGCTGGACCCGGATCCGCCCGGCCGCGACCACGGCGGCGGCCGCCCCGGCAAGCTGCGCCGGGCCGGCCGGATCACGACGTTCTCCCTGGTCCGTGGGCCGTGGGAGATCCGGCTGGTCCGGGTGGACGACGCCGGGCCGGAGGCGGTGCGGCTGCGGATCGGCGGCTGGCCGGTCACCGGCGGCACCCTGATCTCCCGGCTCACGCCGCTGCTCGGCGACGACGCGACCGCCGGCAGCAGCGAGCACCACGACGCCGGGCCGCTCGGCGACCCGGTCCGGGTGCCGTGGCTCGACCATCCGGTTCCCGGACCGGACACCTGGATCGCCGTCCTGGTCGAGCTCAGCGGCGAGCGGCACGAGACCACGTGCCGCGTCGAGATCCACGGAAAACAGGTGCGGGCCGTCTGGCCCGACGCCGTCCTCACACACACCCGTATCGACATGGAGGAGTAGAGATGAAGCGCTCCCTCGCCGCCCTCACAGCACTCCTGCTGGCCCTCTCCGCCTCCGCATGCGGTGGAGACGACTCCGAGGAATCCGGTCCGATCACCCTCACCCTGGCCGGGTGGAGCCTGGCCACCACACCCGAGTTCCAGACCCTCGCCGACGGGTTCCGCACCGCCCACCCGGACATCGCCGTCGAGCTCAAGGAGTACGACGCCACCAACTACGACACCCAGATGATCGCGGACCTGTCCGCCGGCAAGGCCCCCGACATCTACGTGCAGAAGAACCTGAAGAACTTCTACACCTACCAGAACGGCAAGCAACTGCTGGACGTCTCCGACATCGCCGGCAAACTCGGCTCCGGCGTCGGCGGGCTCAGCACCTACCAGGTCGACGGCAAGACCTGGGCGATCCCGTACCGGCAGGACTCGTGGGTGCTGTTCTACAACAAGGCGCTGTTCGACTCCGCCGGCGTCAAGCACCCGGACGGCTCGTGGACGTGGGACGACTACGGGGCCGCGGCCAAGGAGCTGACCACCAAGCTGAAGGCGGCCGGCAACAAGGCGCTCGGCGCCTACCAGCACACCTGGCAGTCCACCTCGCAGGGCTTCGCGCTCGCCCAGACCAGCGGCGCCGACCTGCAGAGCGGCAACTTCGGGTACCTCAAGCCCTACTACGAGAAGGCCCTCGACCTGCAGACCGCCGGAGCCCAGGTCGGGTTCGGCGACGCCACCACCAACAGCCTCACCTACCAGGCCCAGTTCGGTAAGCAGTCGGCCGCCATGATGCTGATGGGCACCTGGTACATCGCCACCCTGCTCAGCCAGCAGGGCAAGGGCGAGGCCGACGCCTTCGAGTGGGGCATCGCCCCGGCGCCGCAGGCCACCGAGTCGACCACCGGCACGTCGGCCACCCCGGTCACCTTCGCCGACCCGACCGGCCTCGGCATCAACCCGAAGATCAGCGACCGCAAGGTCGAGGCGGCCAAGTCGTTCCTGGCCTACGCGGCGTCGGCCGACGCGGCCAAGGCGCTCGCCGGGATCGGCGTCACCCCGGCCGACACCACCACCGCGGCCGACACCATCTTCACGCTCAAGGGCGCGCCCACCGACGAGCTGTCGAAGTTCACCTTCACCACCCACGACACCAAGCCGGAGAACCCGGTCTCCAAGTACACGGCGCCGCTGCAGAACATCCTCAAGGACCTGCACACCGCCGTGCTGTCCGGCAGCAAGCCGATCGACGCGGCCATCACCGAGGCACAGGACCGCGCCAAGAACGAGGTCCTGAGCAAGTGATCCGCCGTGGGCCCGGCGTGCCGCGCCGGGCCCACGGTCCGACAACGGGAGCCGACAGATGACGACGATCGCCGATACCCGCCGCCGGCGCGGCCGGGTCGTCGCGCGCAACACCGCGGTGGGCTGGTCCTTCCTGCTGCCCAACTTCGCCGGCTTCGTGATTCTCACGATGGTGCCGGTCGGGCTGCTGTTCTACTACGCGTTCACCGAATGGGACGTGTTCGGTGGCGCCACCTGGACCGGGCTGGACAACTTCCGGCAGCTGGCCGGGGATGCCAGCTTCTGGACCGCGCTGCGCAACACCCTCTACTACGCGGCCTTCCACATCCCGATCACCCTGGGCGTCTCGCTGGGGCTGGCGCTGCTGCTCAACCGCAAGCTGCGTGGGGTGGCCTTCTTCCGTACGGTGGCGTTCTTCCCCTACATCACCTCGATCGTGGCCATCGCCCAGATCTGGAACATGCTGTTCAGCCCCGGGTTCGGGCCGGTCAACGAGGTGCTCGGGTGGCTCGGCGTGGACAACCCGCCCGGCTGGACCACCTCCGCGGACTGGTCGATGCCGGCCGTCATCATCGTCGGCACCTGGCGCTACATGGGCTACTACATGCTGCTGTTCCTCGCCGGGCTGCAGACCATCCCGGCCCAGCTCCACGAGGCGGCCCTGGTCGACGGGGCGAGCGCCTGGCAGCGGTTCCGGGCGGTCACCCTGCCCGGGCTGCGGCACACCACCTTCTTCATCACCGTGCTGCTCACCATCGAGAGCTTCAAGGTCCTCGACCTGATCCTGGTGATGACCGACGGCGGTCCCGGCCAGTCCACCCTGGTGCTGTCGCAGTACATCTTCCAGAAGGGCTTCGAGGAGAACCAGTTCGGCTACGCGTCCGCGGTCTCGGTCGTGCTGTTCGCCATCTGTTTCGTGGTGACGGTCGTCCAGTTCGTCGTCAACAAGCGCCGGAGCGAATGATGACCACCCTGCTGCACAGCCCGCCGCCCGTGGTCGCCGACGACCACGTCCCGCCGGCCCGGCGCCGGCCTCGAGCCGCGCGGATCCTCGGCTACCTCACCCTCGGCGCGGCCGCGATCGTGGTGCTGCTGCCGTTCTACTGGATGGTCATGTCGTCGCTGAAGACCAACAACGACGTCTTCACCGTCCCGGTCAAATGGGTGACCACCGACCCGGTGTGGAGCAACTACCTCGACATCTGGTCCAAGTCCGACCTGACGACCTGGCTCGGCAACACCGTCCTGCTGTCCGCGGCCGTCACCCTGCTGCAGGTGTTCACCGGCAGCTTCGCCGCCTACGGCTTCGCCAAGGTCCGCTTCCCCGGCCGCGACGTGCTGTTCCTCGCCTACATCGGCACCCTCGCCGTGCCGTGGCAGTCGTACATGGTGCCGCAGTTCGTGATGATGTCGAAACTCCAGCTCACCGACACCCTGTGGTCGATCGTGGCGCTGCAGGCCTTCGGGGCGCTCGGCGTGTTCCTGATGAAACAGTTCTACGAGACCGTCCCGGACGAGCTGCTCGACGCGGCCCGCATCGACGGCATGAGCGAATACGGCATCTACCGGCGGATCATGCTGCCGCTGTCGGTGCCGGCGCTCGCCAGCCTCACCCTCATCACGCTCGTCACCACGTGGAACGACTACCTCGGGCCACTGCTCTACCTGCGCAGCCCCGACCTGTGGACGATCCAGCTCGGCCTCAAGTCGTTCATCAACCAATACAACGCCGAGTATGCGCTGATCATGACGGGTTCGGTGCTGTCCGTCCTCCCGATCGTGGTGATCTTCCTGGCCGGGCAGCGGTACTTCGTCGAAGGCATCGCGACGACGGGACTCAAGGGATGACCGCCGGCCGGATCCTGCGGGGCGTCCACCTCGCCCTGACGACGAACCTGCTGCTCGCGGTGGCCTGCTCGCCCCTGCTGGCGGTGCTGCTGACCACCGATCCGGGACGGACCTGGCCACTGCTGGTGCTTGTCGCGCCCCTCGCCGCGCCCGCACTCGTCGCCACGTTCACGGTGCTCCGGGCGTACCCCGACGGGTTTGTCCGGGTCTTCTGGCGGGCGTGGCGCGACTCGGCGCGGCGCGCGCTGACCGCCGGGAGCATCGCCACCGCCGCGTTGCTGGTTCTCGGCGTGGACGCCGCCTGGGCGTGGGAGAGACCGGCCGGCGCGGTCGTGCTGCCGCTGATCGTCGTGGCGATGACGCTGATCGCGGTCACCACCCTGCTGGTCCTGGTCGTTCTCGCCGAACGGCCCGGCGCCCGGCTGCGCGACGCGGCCCGCGCCGGCGTCTACCTGGCGGTGCGCCGCTGGTATCTGAGCCTGTTCTCGCTCGCCGTGCTGGCCGTCTTCGAAGCGCTGCTGATCGCCCGGCCGGCGCTCGCCATCGGCGTCGCCGCAAGCCCCCTGCTGTACGTCGTCTGGGCCAACAGCCGGTTCACCCTGGCCCCCGCCCTGACCGCATGAGCCACCGAACGGAAGGAAACCATGACGGCGATCGCCGACCAGACCGGAACAGCCGTGACCGCCGCCCTGCGCACCGTCGACGCCAACCTCGCCGAATTCGGCGACCGCTACCCGGCTGACACCACCGAGAACGGCCGGTACCGTCCGCGGCCGGCCAACACCGGGTGGACCACCAGCTTCTGGCCCGGCATGCTGTGGCTCGCCCACGACCTGACCGGCGACGACACCTACCGGAAGGCCGCCGCCGCGCACGTGCGCGGCTTCACCGACCGGATCGACCGCGGCGTCGACCTGGACACCCACGACCTCGGCTTCCTCTACACCCTGTCGTGCGTCACCGCGTGGCGGCGCGGCCGCGGCCCGGAGGCCGCACGGGCCGCCCTCGCCGCCGCCGACCACCTGCTCAGCCGGGTGCTGCCGTCCGCCGGCATCATCCAGGCGTGGGGCGACCTCGCCGACCCGCGCCAGCAGGGCCGCACCATCGTCGACAGCCTGATGAACACGCCTCTGCTGTTCTGGGCCGGCCGCACCACCGGCGACCCCCGCTACGCTGCCGCCGCCCGCCGGCACACCACCCAGCTGCGCGATCACATCCTGCGGCCGGACGACACCACCTACCACACGTTCTACTGGGATCCGGCGACCGGCGAACCGCTGCGCGGCGAAACCGAACAGGGCAGCGCCGACGAGTCGTGCTGGGCGCGCGGGCAGGCCTGGGGCATCTACGGCTTCACCCTCAACCACCGGTACACCGGCGACCCGACCCTGCTCGACGCGGCGGTCCGCTGCGCCGACTACTTCCTCGCGCATCTGCCCGACGACGGCGTCGCCCACTGGGACCTGATCTTCGCCCGGACACCCGGCGCCGACGAGGAACGCGACAGCTCCGCCGCGGCGATCGCCGTCAACGGGCTTCTCGAACTCGCCGCCGCCGGGCCCCCGCGCGCCGACCACTACCGGGCCGAGGCCGGGCGCATCCTGCGATCGTTGATCGACGGCTACTCGACGATGCACCGGCCGGACTCCAACGCGCTGCTGCTGCACGGCGTCTACGACAAACCCAAAGGCGTCGGCGTCGACGAGGGCAACCTGTGGGGCGACTACTTCTACCTGGAAGCCCTGACCCGCGTCACCCGGCCCGGCTGGACCCACCCCTGGTGAGGAGCACGTCACACATGGACCACCACACACCGGACACCGGACCGGCCCGGCCGCCAGGTCGTCACACCGTCGTCAGCACGCCCGGCCACCAGTCCACCCGGGGCGCCTTCGAGGACACCGGGCCGCCGGGGACACTGATGGTCCTGGACAGCTTCCGGCTGGACGGCAAGGTCGCCCTGGTCACCGGCGGCAACCGTGGCCTCGGCCGGGCGTGTGCGGAGGCACTGTGCTCCGCGGGCGCCTCGGTCGTCGCCGTCGACAGCAGAACCCTCGATCTGCGTACGGCCGACCTGCACTCCTACGTGGCCGAACTCGGACGGCTGGACATCCTCGTCAACAACGCCGGCATCATCCGGCGGGCACCCGCCGAAGACGTCACCACGGCCGACTGGGACGAGGTGCTCGCCGTCAACCTGGACGCGGCCTTCCACCTCAGCCAGGCGGCCGGGCGGATCATGCTCGCCCAAGGACACGGCAAGATCATCAACATCGCGTCGATGCTGTCCTTCCAGGGCGGCATCCGGGTGCCCGCCTACGCCGCCTCGAAACACGCCGTCCTCGGCCTGACCAGGGCACTCGCCAACGAATGGGCCGGGCGCGGGGTCAACGTCAACGCGATCGCGCCCGGTTACATGGCCACCGACAACACGGCTGCGCTGCGCGCCGACCCGGACCGTGCCCCCGGCATCCTGGACCGCATCCCGGCCGGGCGCTGGGGCACGCCGGACGACCTCAAAGGCGCGGTCCTGTTTCTCGCCTCGGAGGCCTCCCGCTACGTCCACGGCGCGGTCATCCCGGTCGATGGGGGGTGGCTAGCCCGCTGATCAGCACGCGCCGGCCGACCTCGTCACCCGGCAGGCGCATCGGCGAAGCCCGCCGGCCGCACGGTGGGTGCCGTACTGCGGGTCGGCGGTGACCGGTGGGTGTACGTGGTCGGGCATGGTGTCCGATTCCGGGCGGGCAGTGCCGCGTTCGGCGTGTGCCTGGCGGAGGATGGTTTCGATCCGGGTGCCGGTGTCGCCGGTGAGGGCGTCGCGGCGGTACCTCGGGCGGTGTGGTGGGTGTGGCGGTGCACGATGGCGTCGGGTTGTCTCTCGCCAGGTTCGCGAGAGACAGGGTGTCGCATGTACAGTGTCTGGTGTGGTGGAGACGGTGCGTTACACCTACCGGCTGCGGCCCGGCCGCCTGGCGGAGGCGGCA
>NZ_JBFAMR010000095.1:0-26390 GCF_040656595.1 Actinoplanes sp. NPDC049802 | reverse complement strand
GCGCCGTCGGTGATCCTCGGCGGGCTGGAGCCGGCCGGTCCGCCGCCGCCGATGTGGGACCAGGAGGGCGTGCACGAGATCTACCGGCAGTGGCGCCGGCGCCGGGCGCCGGAGTCACCGCGCTGGTGTTCCGGGCCGGTCCGGTCTTCTGCGCGCTGCCACTGGACGAGGTCATCGAGACCATGCGGCCCCTGGAGACGCGGGCGCTCGCCGGTACCCCGCCCTACGTGTGCGGCCTGACCGTCCTGCGCGGCGAGCCGACCCCGGTGATCGATGTGACCCGGCTGCTCACCGGCGCGGACGGCCTGATCGACCGGTATGTCGCGGTTCGGGCGGCCCGGGGCCCGGTCGTCTGCGCAACCGGCCCGGTGCTGGGTGTCCGGGAAGTCCTGGTCTCGCCACCGGAGGAGTCGTCCGTGCTGTTCACCGGCATCTCGAAGGCGCTGATCGCGGCGGTCGGCACGATCGGCGCCGACCCGCTGCTGCTGTTGCGGAGCCCGCGCGCCGTTCCGGACGAGGTGTGGGAGGCCGCCGGGAGAACACCGGAGCCGGTCTCATGAGCGGGGCGGCGTCACTGACCCGGTTCCGGGACCTGCTGCGGATACGGCTGGGGTGGACGATCGCCGACAACGACCCGGGACAGACCGCGAAGGTGCTCGAGGCACGGGCGCGGGCGCACGGGCTGACCGAGCAGGAGTATCTGGACCGGCTCGCCGCGCACCCCTGGACCACCGAGACCGCCGAGCTGGCCGAGGCCCTGAGCATCACCGAGACCTACTTCTTCCGGCACGACGACCAGTTCCGGGTGCTGCGCGACACCGTGCTGCCCCAACTGATCCGGAAGCGGGCCGGACAGCGGGTGCTGCGCCTGCTCTCGGTCGGCTGCTCGTCCGGCGAGGAGGCGTATTCGCTGGCCATCACCGCCTGGCAGGCCCGTCCCGCCACGGACTGGATCGTCTCCGTGGTGGGCGTCGACGCCAACCGGGAGATGCTGCGCCGGGCCCGTGCCGCGACCTACTCCTCGTGGTCGTTGCGGGACACCCCCGAGCATGTACGCCGCCGCTGGTTCCGGGAGACCGACGAGGGCTTCCAGGTGCACCCGGAGATCGTGTCGGCGGTCCGGTTCGCCGAGCACAACGTGGCCGGCGACGACCCGCAACTGTGGCAGCCGTCCCGGTACGACGTGATCTTCTGCCGGAACCTGCTGATGTACCTGACCGAGGAGGTGTCCACCGGCCTGGTGAGCCGGATGACCCGGGCGCTGGCCGACGACGGCCACCTGTTCCTCGGCCACACCGACATGCTCGGCGGCCATCCTGAAGGGCTGGAGGCGTGCCACGAGGACGGCACCGTCTACTACCGTCGGCGGTCCTCAACCGCGCCGGCGGCCGATCCCGCGCCGCCGCCGGCCCGAACCCGGCCCATTCCCCCGGCCCGGCCCGCGCCCGAGCGCGACGTACGGTCACGGGCGCTCGGGCTGCTGCGCGACGACCGGTTCGCCGAGGCGCTGGACGTGCTCGGACCGGCCGACCCGCTGCTGCGCGGGGTGCTGCTGGCTCAGCTCGGGCGGTTCGCCGAGGCCCGGGACACCGCGCAGCGACTGATCGACGCCGGCGGGCCGCACCCGGACGCGCACCACCTGCTCGGCGTCTGCCACGAGCTGGACCGCGCCGAGAAGGCGGCCGGGCAGTACCGGCTGGCCGCGTACCTGGATCCGGCCTTCGCCATGCCCCGGCTGCGGATGGGAGTGCTGGCCCGGCGGCACGGCGACCGCCGGGGGGCGACCGCGTTCCTGGAGGCCGCGCTGGAGCTGCTGCCCCACGAGGACGAGGAGCGGATCGTGCTGTTCGGTGGCGGGTTCGGGCGGCTGGCGCTGACCACCCTGTGCCGTACCGAGCTGGACGCGTGCGAGGTGCGGCGATGACGGCGCGGACGCCTGCCGCCCGGGTGGCGCGGCTGCGCGAGGAGTTCGACCGGTCGTTCACCGAGCCGGCCCGCACCCTCGGCTGCGAGGCCGTCGAGCTGCTCGCGGTCCGCGCCGGCGACCGTCCGTACGCGTTCCGCCTGGCCCAGGCCTCCGGCGTGCATCCGGACCGGCCGGTGACACCGCTGCCCACCTCGGTCCGGGCGCTGATCGGCGTGGCCGGGTTCGGCGGCGCCGTGGTCCCGGTCTACGACCTGGCGGCACTGCTCGGGCACCCGGTGCCGGCGCGGCCCCGCTGGCTGCTGCTCGCCGTCGGCGCCCCGGCGCTGGCGCTGGCCTTCCAGGAGCTGGACCGGCACATCCGGGTGTCTCTCGCGGACGTGGTCGAGGGTTCCGGCGGCGGCTCGCACGGCTGTCTCCACGAGATGGCGCGGCTTCCGGACGGCGACCGGCCGATCGTCGACGTGCCCGCGACCCGGGAGCTCGTTCACCAGCTGGCCGGACACCAGCCCGTCCCCGAGGAGATCCGATGACGACCCGGCGTACGTACGGCGGCAAACTCGCGGTCGGTGCCGTCATCACCGTGCTCTTCACCCTCCTCTCGGCCGGCGTCGCCGTGATCACGCTGGCGTTCGTGGTCGACGCCAAGGACGCCGTGATCGCGTCGGCGACCGACGACCTGACCGGCGCGGAGAGCCTCGGCCGGAGCGTGGAGGCCGGGATCGGGGACTACCGGGCCTATCTGCTGAACGCCTCGGCCGAGAACGCCCGGCTGACCGAGGAGAGCCGCCAGCGGTTCCGGCAGCAGCTCGACACGCTGCACGCCGGCATCACCGACCCGGAGTCCCGGCAGGCGCTGGCCCGTGTCGCGACGCTCGACGACGAACACACGGCGGCGATCACCGAGGTGATGCGGGCCCGCGCCGAGAACTCCGACATCGCGGCCATCACCCGCCTCGACGAGACGCGGGCCGGGCCGGTCCGCCGGCAGTTGCAGGCCGCGCTCGTCGAGGTGACCGACCGGGTCCGGGCGGACATCGCCGCCGGCCGTGAGGCGTCGTCGGGACGGGCCGCCCAGGGCATCGCGCTGATCATCGTGCTGGGCCTGCTCACCGTCGCCAGCGCCGTTCTGGTGGCGTGGCGTCTCAACCGCGACCTGCGCCGTGGGATAGGCACCGCGGTCGGGCACATCCAGAGCTCCTCGGCACAGCTGGAGGCGGCCGCCGCCCAGCAGGTGAACGGCGGCCGGGACCAGGCCGGCGCGATGAACGAGATCACCACCACGATCAGCGAGCTGTTGATCACCTCGCGACAGATCGCGGAGAACGCGCAGCGGGTGTCGAAGATCGCCGAGGACACCGAGGCGGCGGCGCAGACCGGTGACTCCACCATCCACCAGACCCAGGCCTCGATGGTCGCGATCCGTACCCAGGTCGACCAGATCGTCCAGCACATGCTCGCTCTCGGCGAGAAGTCGCAGCAGATCGACCTGGTCGTGGACCTGGTGTCGGAGCTGGCGGAGCAGACCAACATCCTGGCCATCAACGCCACCATCGAGGCCAGCGGCGCGGGCGAGTGGGGCCGCCGGTTCGCCGTGGTAGCCGAGGAGATCCGCAAGCTGGCGGACCGTACCGCGGCGTCGGCCAAGGAGATCCGGGCCTTGGTCGACGACGTACGGGGCGCGGTCAACACCACCGTGATGGCCACCGAGATCGGGGCGAAGGCGGTCGACGCCGGTGCCCGGCAGTTCGACGACGCCACCAACTCGTTCCGGGAGATCGCGCGGCTGGTCTCCGCCACCACCGACGCCACCCGGGAGATCGAGCTGTCCACCAAGCAACAGACCACCGCCGTGGAGCAGGCCAACGTGGCCGCCTCGGACACCGCCCGGGTGTCGCGGGAGACGGAGGCCAGCGCCGTGCAGACCAAGCAGACCGCGGCCCACCTCTCCGCGCTCTCCGGCGGCCTGCTGGAGCTCGTCGGCACCGGGCGCCAGTGATGGCCGAGGGCAAGGATCCGCTGCGGTACTTCCGGATCGAGGCCCGGGAGCTGGTCGACCAGATCAGCGCCGGCGTCCTCGATCTGGAGCACGGAGCCGTCCCCGGGACGGTGGCCCGGCTGCTCCGGGCCGCGCACACCCTCAAGGGCGCGGCCCGGGTGGTCAGACAGCGGGAGATCGCCGACCGAGCGCACGCCTTCGAGGAGGTCCTGGTCCCGCACCGGGGCGGCGACGGGGTGCCGCTGGCCGCCGAGGAGATGCGGGAGCTGCTGCGGCTCAACGACGAGATCACCGCCCGGGTGGCGGCGCTGGTGGAGAAGCCGGCTCCGCCGGCGGACAGCGGGCGGGCGGAGCCGCCACCACCGGCGGCCGAGGTGGAGATGCACCCACGGGCGGCCGCCGCCGACCTGGACGAACTGCTCGACGCCATCGGGGAGGCCAACGCCCGGATGGCGCCGTTGCGTACCGGCTGCCTCACCGTGGAACGGCTGCACCGGTCCGCGGAGAACCTGGCCGACCAGCTGCGGTCCGGCCGCGGCGCCACCCCGGCGGCGACCCGGGCGGCGGCCGAGCGGGTGGCCGGGGAACTGGGGTCGGCCGGCCGCCGGCTCACCGACGCGGTCGACCAGATCGAGCGGGAGCTGGACGAGGTGCGGGCCAAGGCGGAGGGTCTGCGGCTGGTTCCGGTCGGCCCGGTGTTCACCGCGCTGCGCCGGGCGGTCCGGGACGCCGCCGACACCGAGGGCAAGCGGGTCCGGTTCGAGTCCCGGGGCGCCGGGACCCGGATGGGCGCCCAGCTGCTCGGCCCGGTCAGCGGCGCCTTCCTGCACGTGGTGCGCAACGCCGTGGTGCACGGCATCGAACCGGAGCCGGCGCGGCTCGCGGCCGGCAAACCGGCCGAGGGGACGGTCACCGTCGAGGTGGAGCGGCGCGGCCGGTTCGCGGCGTTCCGGTGCCTCGACGACGGGCGCGGCTTCGACCTGGACGCGCTGCGCGCGACCGCCCGTGAACGGGGCCTGCTGCCGTCCGGCGCCGGACAGCCGGACGACGACCGCCTGCTCGGCCTGGTGCTGCGTGGCGGGATCAGCACCGCGCCGGTGGTGACCGAGGTGTCCGGGCGAGGCATCGGCATGGACGCCGTCCGGGAGATCGCGGCCCAGTTGCACGGCGACGTGCGGATCCGCAGCACCCCGGGCGCGGGCGCATGCGTGGAGCTGGTGATCCCGCTCACCCTGCTCAGCATGACCGGACTGAACGTGGAGGCCGGCGGCACGATGGCCACCCTGCCGCTGGACGCGGTGCGCAGCTGTGTGCGGCTGTGTGCGGCTGACGCGTCGACCGCCGCGCTTACCGGCCGGATCGTCTACGACGGCCACGCGACCCCCTTCCTGCCGCTGACCGAGGCCCTGTACGCGGGAGCGGCCGTCACCGACTCCCCCGGCGTCGGCGTGGCCGTCGTGGTGCACGGCGCCGGCGGCCTGTTCGCGATCGGCGTGGACCGGCTGGCGGGCACGTCCGCCCTGGTCGCCCGGCCGCTGCCGGACCTGGCCCCGGCGTCGCCGGTGATCGGCAGCGTCTCGGTCGACGCCGACGGCAACCCCCGCCTGGTGCTGGACCCGCAGGGCCTGGCCGACGAGGTGGTCCGCGGCCACCTGGCCGGAGCCCGTTCGCAGGCGGCGCCGGTGTCCCCGCCACTGCCGATCCTGGTGGTCGACGACTCGATCACCACCCAGATGCTGGAGCGCGGCATCCTGGAGTCGGCCGGCTACGAGGTGGACCTGGCCGCCAACGGGGAGGAGGCGCTGGAGAAGGCCCGCGCCCGCCGGTACGGCCTGTTCCTCACCGACATCGACATGCCCGGGATCGACGGGTTCACCTTCGTCGAACGCACCCGGGCCGACCCGGACCTGGCCGGGGTGCCGGCGATCCTGGTCAGCTCCCGGGCCGCCGCCGCCGACCGGGACCGCGGCCGAGCCGTCGGGGCCGGCGCCTACGTGGTGAAGGGCGAGTTCGACCAGGAGCAGCTTCTCGCCCACGTCCGGCGGCTTGTGGTGCGGTCATGAGCGCGCGCCGGGCGGCGGCGGCGGACGGCCCGGAGGCGACGGCCGTGACCCGGGTGCTGATCGTCGAGGACTCCCCCACCATGCGGCACCACCTGCGGGAGGCGCTCGCCCCGGACCCGGATCTGGAGATCGTCGGCGAGGCGCCGGACGGTGAACGGGCCGTGGAGATGACCGCCCGGCTGCGCCCGGACGTGATCACCATGGACATGATGCTGCCCGGGATCAGCGGGCTGGCCGCCACCGAGCAGATCATGGCGCGGCATCCGACGCCGATCCTGGTGGTGTCGTCGGCGGACCGGGCGGAGCTGTTCAGCACGTACAACGCCCTGGGCGCCGGGGCGGTGGAGATGCTGGAGAAGCCGCACGGCGACGACTCGGACGCAGACTGGCCGCTGCGGCTGCGGGCCACGCTGCGCCTGGTGGCCCGGATCCGGGTGATCACCCATCCCCGGGCCCGGCTGGACGGCCGGGTCACCGTCCCCGTGCCACCGCCCGCGGCGCGCGCGCCCACCGCGCGCGGAAAAGCGCTGGCCGTGGTGGCGGTGGGCGCCTCCACCGGCGGGCCGGCCGCGCTCACCGAGTTCCTGCGCAACCTGCCGGCCGGCTTCCCGGTCCCGGTGCTGTGCGTGCAGCACATCGCGGCGAGCGAGCAGTTCGCGGTCACCTTCGCCGACTGGCTGGCCGAACAGACCGGGCGCAACGTCCGGTACGCCACCGACGGCGCCCCGGTCGGCCGGGCCGCCGGGCAGGTGCTGCTCGCTCCCCCGAACCGCCATCTGCTGGTTCGTGACCAGGTGCTGCGGATCGGCGCCGGGCCGCCCCGGCACTCCTGCCGGCCGTCGGTGGATGTGCTGTTCGAGTCGGTGGCCGCGGAGTTCGGGCCGCTCGCGGCCGGTTGCCTGCTCACCGGGATGGGCCGCGACGGCGCGGCCGGGCTGCTGCTGATGCGCGGCCGGGGCGCGGTCACCTTCGCCCAGGACGAGGGCAGCTGCACCGTCTACGGGATGCCGCGGGAGGCGGCGCTGATGGGGGCCGCCGCGCACGTGCTGCCGCCCGGGCGGATGGCCGCCCGGCTCGGCGAGATGCAACCCTCGGCGGTGGGCCGATGACGCCGACCGTGCTGATCGTCGACGACAGCCTGACCGTACGGATGGACCTGCACGAGGCGTTCTCCGAGGACGGGTTCGCCACCATCCTGTGCGCCACGGGGGCCCAGGCACGGTCGGCGTTCGCCGGCGAGGCGTTCGACGCGGCGGTGCTGGACGTGCTGCTGCCCGACGCCGACGGTCTGGAGTTGCTGACCGAACTGCGGCGCACACCGGGCCGGTCCGGCGTGGTGGCGATGCTGCTGTCCACCGAGAGCGAGGTGACCGACCGGCTGGCCGGGCTGCGCACCGGCGCCGACGAGTACGTGGGCAAGCCGTACGACGCCGGGTACGTGGTCGCCCGTACCCGGCGTCTGCTCGGTGAGGTCCCGGACCGCGACGGCGACCGGACCACGGTGCTGGTGATCGACGACAGCATGACGTTCCGGGAGGAGCTGCGCGGCCTGCTGGAGTCGGAGGGATACACGGTGCTGACCGCGGCCGGCGGGGAGGAGGGCCTGCGGACGGCCGCCGACCGCCGGCCCAGCGCCGTGATCGTCGACGGGGTGATGCCGGACCTGGACGGCGCCACCGTGATCCGCCGGATCCGCCTGGACCCGGCGTTGCGGGACACGCCCTGCATCCTGATGACGGCCGCCGACGACTACGCCACCGAGATGCAGATGCTGGACGCCGGCGCCGACGCGTTCGTCCGCAAGCAACAGGATCTGAAGGTGGTGCTGGCGAAGCTGTCCGCGGTGCTGCGGCAGAGCGCCGAGCAGCTGCCGATCGCGGCGATCGGCGGGGTGCACGGGCCGGGCAAGGTGCTGATCGTCGGCGGGGATCGCCGGGAGCTGGAGTCGTGGGCCGGCGCGCTGCGGGCCGACGGCTACGACATCGTCCGGGCCGTCGGCATCGACGGCACCCCGGAGCTGCTCGCCGCCCAGCCGGTCGACTGCATCGTGCTCGGCGTGGACGACGACCTGGACCGGGCCCGGGAGTCGTGCCGCCGGCTGCGCGAGGTGCCGCGGACCGGGGACACGCCGCTGGTGATGACCGGTGACGAGGAGTGGATGCTGGACTGCCTGACCGCGGGTGCCGACGACTACGTCCGGCGGACCGACGGGCCGGAGGGGCTGCGGGTGCACGTCCGGGCCCAGATCCGCCGCAAGCAGTCGCACGACGAGGCTCGCCGGATCCGTGAGGAGCTGATGCGCCGGGAGCTGGACGCGGCCGAGGAGCGGGCGGCCCGGCAGCTGGCCGAGACCCGCGCGGCGCTGGTCGAGGAGCTGGAGTGGCGCAACCGGGAGCTGGAGGCGTTCTCCGGGTCGGTCTCCCACGACCTGCGCGGGCCTTTGCAGGTGATCAGCAGTTTCTCCGAGCACATGCTGGAGGAGAACGACCGGGAGCAGCTCGGCGAGCAGACCCGCTACCGGCTGACCCGGATCCACGCGGCCGCGCAGCGCATGGCCGACCTGGTGGAGTCGCTGCTGGTCCTGGCCCGGGCCAGCCGTGGCGAGCTACGCCGGCGACGGTTCGACCTGACGGCCGTCGCGCATCAGGTGGCCGCCGACGTCACGGCCCGGGAGCCGGACCGGCGGATCACGTTCCGGGTGGGCGAGGGCATCACCGCCGACGCCGACGAGGGCCTGGCCCGGGTGATCCTGGAGAACCTGATCAACAACGCGGTGAAGTTCAGCCGCAAGGTGGAGCGGCCGGTCATCGAGGTGGGCTGGGAGGACGGCCGCTACTACGTGCGCGACAACGGCACCGGATTCCCGCCCGAGCAGGCGGGCGAACTGTTCCGCCCGTTCGGGCGGCTGCACGACGCTCAGGAGTTCCCGGGCACCGGCATCGGGCTGACCACCGTGCACCGGGCGGTGGAACGGCACGGCGGGGAGATCTGGGCGGAGAGCGCCGAGGGCCGGGGCGCGACCTTCTGGTTCACGTTGCCCCCGGTCCCCGCCTACGACGGTCCGGAGCGGCGCAGGGGCCCGCGCCGCTCCGGCTGACCGTCATCGGACGTAGGCGAGCCCGTCGGACACCACGGCCGGGCGGCCGGAGGTGCCCAGCGCCACGATGGCCACGGTGTGCTTGCCGTAGGCGAGATTCCGCGTCCACACCGCCTGCCGGTTCAGCGTCCTGCCCGACTTGAGGTCGATGGTGGTGACCTTCTTGCCGTCCACGTAGACGGCCACCTTGCCGGACTTGGCGGCGCGGGAGAACAGCAGGGACGCGTGCCGGCCGGTGAAGGTCCAGGTCAGCTTGGCGTTCTTGCGGGTCGCGGAGAGCGCCTTGCCACCCAGGTACGCGCCACCGGTCTTCTTCGTCCACGTGCCGGACTTCTTGGCCGCCGTCTCCGGGGACAGCACCACGGCACGGGTGACCGACGTGGTCCGGGTGTTGCCGGCCAGGTCCCGGGCGGTGACCGTCCAGACGGCGGTGCCCGGCTTCACGGTGGTGGGCCAGTCACTGACCACGCCGAGTTTCGCCGTCCGGGGTCGGGAGACGGTGTAGCCGGCCAGCCTCAGGTTGTCGGTGCCGTTCAGCTGGAGCCGCACCGGCACCGAGGTGGCGCTGTAGGTGCCGGTCGCCAGCGCGACCGCCGGGGCGGCCTTGAAGGTGGGCGCCGTGGCGTCACCGTGGACCCACACGCTGAACCGCGCGGAACTGCCGGACGTGTGCCGGGCCACCACCGTGACCTCGTGCCGGCCGGCCGGAACGCTGACCGTCGCGCTGCGGGCGGACCCCTTGACGGTGGTCGCCACCGCGCCGTCGACGAGGACGTCGAACTGGGCGATCTCCTCGGAGGCGTTGGCGACGGTCCAGTTGACGGTGGCGGCGTTCTTCACGTACCAGATGCCGGCCGAGTAGCCGCCGCCGGTGACCGACTTGAACGCCAGGCCGGTGACCATGAGCTGCGCCTTGGCCCGCATGTCGGCCAGCCGGTTGTACAGGTTGCCGCCGGGGCAGTCGGTGGCGTCGGCGTCGAGGTGCGCGGCCAGCCGCGCCACCGTGATCTTCTCGTCCTTGGCGAGCTTGTTGTTGGCGATGCCGGCCGCGACGGTCACCGGCGACGCCGGGTTGTAGCCGTACTTGCCGAGCCGGGCGGCCGCGACCTGCGCCACGGTCGTCTCGATGGCGGGATTGGATTCGGCGTACCGGTAGTCGCCGAGCACCGCGATCGACGCGTAGCCGGTGTTGAAGCCCTTGACGGCCGCCGGGACCACGGCGTTCTCCACGCCGCCGGTCCGGCCCTCGTAGAGCCGCCCGCACTTGTCGACCAGGTAGTTGTAGCCGATGTCGGAGTACCCGGCGCTCTTGATGTCGTAGCTCTGGATGGCCCGGATGATGGCCGGGGCGTCCGTGCACTCGTAGTCGTTGGACTTGTCGCCGGCGTGGTACGTGTGGTGCAGCCACACCACCTGGACCTGGTTCGCCACGGCGATCTCGGTGGGCCTGGTGATGGTCTCGTCGGCGCTCCACGCCTTGCGCGAGTAGTAGCTGGGGAACTGCGCGTCGATCGGCGCGGTGGTCAGCGCGGTCACCGCCGCGGTGCCGGGCTCGGTGGGCGGCGTGATCACCGGCTCGTCGAGCGAGTCGACGTTGGTGGAGTCGTCGGCCGTCGGTGACGGCTCGGCCGCCGGCTCCCGTGTGGCCGGCTCGGTGGTGGCGCCGGGCTCGCCGGGAGCGGGCTGCTCGACCACCGGCTCGGTCGGCTGGTCGGTGGGCTCGGCGGTGGGTTCGGCGGTCGGCTCCGCGGCGGTCAGCGATGTCGCGGGCGATGCGGCGGAGGCGCTGGGGGCGGGCTCGCCGGCGCCGCGCCCGCCGCTCTCGCTGCCCGGGTCGATCAGGTCGACGCGCAGCCCGGCGGGCAGTCCGGCGCCCTTGCCCACGATGCGGGCGGCGACGCCGTCGGACGGGCCGACCCAGAGCGGGGCGGTGGCGCCGCGGCCGAGGCTCGCGGCTTCCACGCCGTCCGGGGCGTCGTCGCGCATCGTCAGCTTCCGCCAGTCCGACCACTTGCCGGTGGCGGTGCTGCGGGTGCGGACCTCGATGGCGCCGTCCGGGGTGTCCTTGCCGTCGTTCCAGGTGATGCCGAGCAGGCTGAAGGGCTTGGTCCGCCGTTGTCTCAGGTCCGCCGTCGAGCCGCTCGTCCTCAGGCCGACGGTGTTCAGCGCGGTCTTGACTCGCGGCGGCGCCGGATCGGGCTGGGCGGTCAGCGTGCCGGTCACGGCGACCGGCTCGGCCGGCTCCGTCTTCGCCTCCGATGTGGACGGCCAGGTCAGGGCCGCGATGCCCCCGCCCGCCGCGAGCACGGCGACCGCCGTACCGATACCGATTGCCAGTTTTCGCTGCATCCCCGTGTCCCCCGCGGTGATCGACAAACCTCGCGGCGGAGAACCTTACCGAACGATCCGGACACGTTCCGTCCCGATCCAGAGATCGTTATCTGTGATCGCACGACTACGCGGGCCGTGTCGCCACGGCCCGCGTCGATCGGCCGCGGTCAGTCGGCGGCCAGAGCGGTGACCGGGCTGACCCGGGCCGCCCGGCGGGCCGGCATCACCCCGGCCAGCGCGGTGAGCGCCACCAGGATCGCGAAGACCGCGGCCAGCTGCCATCCCGGCAGGGTGAGCGGCGCGTCCAGGCCGATGGCGGAGACCGCGAGCCAGGCGTACGGGACACCGAGCAGCAGCCCGAGGACCGCCCCGATCACGCCGTACAGCGCCGATTCGGTGGTGAGCATGGTGTGCAGCCCGCCGCGGGACATCCCGACGGCGCGCAGCAGCCCGGACTCGCGGACCCGTTCCACCACCGAGAGCGCGGTGGTGGAGCCGACCCCGACGATCGCGATCAGCACGGTCAGGCCGATCAGGGCGAGCGCGATCGCCATCAGCACGCCGAGCTGCTGGCTGATCTGGTCCCGCTGGTCGGCCAGGACGGTGACGCCGAGTTCCGGCTGCGCGGCGGCGATCGTGCGCAGTGCCCGGAGGCCCTTGGTGCGGCCGTCCTCACCGGGGGCGGCGGCGTCGGCGAGCAGCCCGGTCGGGGCGGCGGCCACACCGAGGGCGGTCAGGTCGGACGGGTCGAGCAGGATCTGGCTGTGCAGGGGGGAGTCGCCGCCGAGGACGGCCGCGACCGTCACCCGTACCTGCCTGCCGTTGTTCTTGACGGTGACCGGATCGCCCAGGGTGACCCCTTCCATCTCGGCGAGGTAGCCGGCGACGGCGGCCTTGCCGGGCGCGACGTCGGTGATCGCGCCGGCCGACGTGTCCAGGTCGGCGAGGCGGGGTACGGCCGCGGCCGACACGTCGGTGACGACCGCCTCGGTGAAGGAGCCGATCTCGGCCGTGGAGATCCACCGGTAGGTGGCGACGCCGGTCAGGTCGCCGCTCGCGGCGGCCTGTTCGGCGACACCGGCGGCCAGGGGCGTGCCGGCCGGGCCCTTGAGCTCGAAGTCGGTGGGCGCCGCCGCGACGGTCTCCCGCTCGGCGAGGACCCGGATCGAGTCACCGCCGACCAGCACCCCGGCGATCAGGGTGACGCCGAGCGCGACGACCACCGACACCGCGGCCGCGCGCCGTGAGCTGCCGCCGACGCCGCCGACGGCGAGCCGCCCGACCGGGCCGGACCGGCGCAGCGGCCAGCCGGCGAGTGCCAGGACCGGCCGGACCAGCACCGGGCCGAGGGCGATCAGGGCGAGGTACGCGAGCGCGCCGGACCCGACGACGGCGAGCATCATGGTCTGGGCGTCGTAGTCCTCCTGCATCGGGCCGGGCAGGTTGATCGTGACGAGGGCGGCGATGCCGCCCGCGGCCGCCGCGAGCAGCAGCCCGGTGATCGCCCGCAACCATCCGATGCCCTGCCGGGCGCCGGTGGTGGCCGCCGAGCGCAGCGCCTCCAGCGGCGCCACCCGGGCCGCGGAGAACGCCGGGGCGAGCACCGCCACGATCGTGATCAGCACCGCCAGGACGACCGTGCCGGCCGCGCTCGCCAGCGGGAACCCGGGCCCGGACACCGTCACGCCGAAGGCGCTGAGCAGCGGCGGGATCAGGTGGCCGACGGCGAGCGCGGCCAGCACGCCGGTGACGCCGGAGACCAGTCCGGTGAGCGCGCCCTCGGCGGCGAGGGCCCGGGCCAGAGGCCCCCGGCCGGCGCCGACCGCGCGGAGCAGGGCCAGCTGCCGCATCCGCTGGGCGAAGACGATCCGGAAGGTGGAGGCGGCGATCAGCACGGCGGCCGCCACGGCCACCGCCACGAACACCCGGACCACGATGAACAACTGGTCGATCTCGGCGGCCGCCTGCCGGGCCTCGAGGAGCCGGACGTCGGCCCCCGTGGCCACCTCCGGCGCCGCCTCGCCCGCGAGCAGGGCGACCACCTTCTCCTGTACGCCGTCCGCGTCCGCCCCGGCGGCGAGCCGCACGTCGACGCGGTCGAGCTGGTCGAACCCGTTGATCTGGACGACCGTCGGCAGCGGCGCGTACGCCAGGAAGCCGATGTCGTCGCGGGGTGTCAGCACGCCGACGACGGTGAGGCGCACCGTCTTGCCGTCACCGGTCTCGGCCGTGGTGGTGGCGCCGACGCCGAGTCCCATCCGGTCGACGGTCCGCGGGGTGACCGCGATCTCGCCGGGCGCCGTCGGGTAGCGGCCGTCGGTGACCCGCACGGTGCTGAGCGGCCCGCTGCCCGGGTCGCTGGCGACGATCAGATCGCCGGCCGGGGTGCGGGCGTAGGACTCGGTCCGCGCGACGGCGTCGGCGACGCCGTCGATCCCGGCGACGGCGGTGAGGTCCTTGCCGGTGATCTCGCCGTTCTGGATGACCAGGTCGACGGCTTCCGAGGTGCCGCTGAGCCCGTTGAGGACGCTGCGTTCGGTGATCTGCTGGGCCAGGACGGTCGCGTAGACCACGAACGAGGCGACCAGCACGGCCAGGCCGGTCAGCAGCAGCCGGGCCGGGCGCTTGGTCACGCCCGCGAGCTGGGTGCGCAGGACGACGCTCATGCCGCCACCCGCCGCCGGGAGCCGGTGAACCGGGTCGGCGTGGTCGTGTTCCGGCTCATCGGCCCGCCGCCAGGTTGCGCAGGGACTCGGTGACGGCGGCGACGTCCGGCCGGTCGATCTCGCCGGCCAGCCGCCCGTCGGCGAGCAGCACCACCCGGTCGGCGTAGGCCGCGGCGCCCGGGTCGTGGGTGACCATGACGATGGTCTGCCCCAGGTTCCGGGCCGAGTCGCGCAGCAGGCCCAGCACCTCGGCGCCGGAGCGGGAGTCCAGGTTGCCGGTCGGTTCGTCGGCGAACACCACCTCGGGGCGTGACGCCAGCGCTCGGGCCAGGGCGACCCGCTGCTGCTGGCCGCCGGACAGTTCGGCCGGCAGGTGCCCGAGCCGCCCGGCCAGGCCGAGGGTGGTGATCAGCCGGTCGTGGAACTCCGGGTCGGGCCGGCGGCCGGCCAGATCGAGCGGAAGCGTGATGTTGGCGGCCGCGGTGAGCTGCGGCAGCAGGTTGAACGACTGGAAGACGAAGCCGATCCGCTCCCGCCGGGCCTTGGTGAGCACCCGGTCCGGCTGCTTGGTGAGGTCGGTGCCGCCGAGCAGCACCTGGCCGGAGGTGGCGGTGTCCAGCCCGGCGAGGCAGTGCATGAGCGTCGACTTGCCGGAGCCGGACGGTCCCATGATCGCGGTGAACCGGCCCCGGTCGAAGCCCACGGTCACGCCGTCGAGGGCGCGTACCGCGGTGTCGCCGGTGCCGTACACCTTCACCAGCTCGACGGCCGCGACCGCCGCGAGGCTGTCGCGGCCGGCGACGGGTGAGGACTGTGCCTGCATGAGAGCTCCAAGATCGTGGGAACGGACAGACGGATACTGGCCGACGGCGTCGACCCGGCGCATCGGCCCGCTGTCAGACGCGGCTCTCTTACTTTCGGCCGATGGGAACCGGCCGCCATCTGCCTACGCTGGGTCACGATGATGAACCGTTTCCTGTTCCGGGCCGGCCAGCTGGGCGCCCTCGGGATGTTGGCGCTGCTCGGCCTGGTCGACATGCGGACGTTCGTGATGTTCGGGCCCCACCTGGCGGCGCCGCAGATCCTGATGCCGATGGCGGTCGCCGCGGTGTGGCTGCCCGAGCACCGGCCCGGCTCGGTCGCGCTGGGCCGGGGGGCGGTGCTCGCCGGCCTCGCCTCGCTCGGGCTGACCTGGTACCTCCATGTCGTCTACGGGGTGACCTCGATGTGGGGGCTGGCCGAGACGGCGGCGCTGCTCGGGATGCTGTTCGTGGCCGCCCGCCGCGCCCCCGCGCCGCACGCGGTCACCGCGATCGTGCTGGTCACGGCGGCCGTCGGGGTGCTGCCGCTGCGCGGCAACCTGACCTCGACGGCGGTCATCTTCGGGCTGGCCCTGGCGCTGGCGGCCACCGCGGCCGCGGGCGCCGGCATGTACCTGCGGACCCTCGACGGCAACCGGCGCCGGGCCGTCGACGCGGTCCGCGCCGAGCAGCGGGCCGAGTTCGCCCGCGACCTGCACGACTTCATCGCCCACCACGTCACCGGGATCGTGGTGCAGGCGCAGGGGGCACGCTTCATCGCCGAACAGGACCCGAAACGGGTGCTGCTCGCCCTGGAGCAGATCGAGCAGGCCGGGGCCGAGACGATGGCGTCGATGCGGCGGATGGTCGGCGTGCTGCGGGACCCGGAGTCCCGGCCGGACGCGCCACTCGCCCCGGTCGCGGGGGTGCCCGATCTGGCCGCGCTGGTCGAGCAGTTCACCGCGGCCGGCGGGCCGGCGGCGCGGCTGCACGTCGACGGGGACACCTCGGGGCTGCCGGTCGAGGTGTCGACGTCGGCGTACCGGATCGTGATGGAGGCGCTGACCAACGCCCGGCAGCACGCGCCGGACGCCTCGTCGGTGGTGGTGCTGCTCACGCGTACGCCGCGGCAGTTGCTCCTGAGGGTGACCAACGACGGCCCGGCGCCGAGGCATCCCACCTCGCGTGACCGGCCGGGGTACGGTCTCGTCGGTCTGGCCGAGCGGGTCCGCGCGGTGGGCGGGCGGATCACGGCCGGCCCCGGCGTCGACGGCGGCTGGATCGTCGACGCCGTCCTGCCCCTGGAGTGGAGCGTGCAGTGATCCGGGTTCTGATCGCCGACGACCAGGCGATGGTCCGCACCGGCTTCGGCATGATCATCGGCGCGCAGCCGGACATGGAGGTCGTCGGTGAGGCCGCCGACGGCGTGGAGGCGGTCGCGGAGGCCCGCCGGTTGCGGCCGGACGTGGCGCTGATGGACATCCGGATGCCGCGGATGGACGGCCTGCAGGCGTTGCGGCTGCTGGCCGGACCGGAGGTGACCGACCCGGTGAAGGTGGTCGTGGTGACCACCTTCGACCTGGACGAGTACGTGCATCAGGCGCTGCGCGGCGGCGCGGCCGGCTTCCTGCTGAAGGACTCCGGCCCGGCGCTGCTGGTGGAGGCGGTCCGGGCGGCGGCCTCCGGGGACGCGCTGGTCAGCCCGTCGATCACGGTGCGGCTGCTGCGGCACCTGGCGGTCCCGGTCGCGCCGTCCGGGGACGGCGGCCTGTCACCGCGGGAGCTGGACGTGGTGCGCCTCACCGCCCGCGGCCAGACCAACGCGGAGATCGCCGCCGAGCTGTTCATCTCGGTCGGGACCGTGAAGACCCATCTCGGCAGCATTCACACCAAGCTGGGCACCCGGAACCGGGTGGAGATCGCCGCGTGGGCCTGGGAGCGCAGACTGGTCGGCTAGGTCCGGGCGGGCGCCCGGACCCAGCCTCGCGTGACGGGGTTCAGCGCACCTGACCGGTGGTGAGGCGGGCCGCGATCGGCGGTTCGGTCTGCTCCGTCGCGCGGATCGACGTCCACAGGTTGCGGGCGGCCTGCTTGGCGGGGCCGAGCCGGTGCTTGGCGATCAGCTTCGCGTCGGCCCGCATCCGGGCGCTGCGCGCGATGGGGATCGACGGCTCGTAGCCGAACCGGATCAGCCGGTCACCGAAGGCGGCCTCGCACTTGCGCACCTCCTCGTCGGTGAGCCGGCTGCGCCAGCTCGCGATCCGCTCGGTGGTGGGCGCCTGGTGGGTCAGGGTGTGCCAGGTCTTGTACTCCGGCACGGCGACCGAGGCCAGCTTGTTCGGCGCGGTCATCGCCGGGTCGAAGTCCTCCTGGAGGAAGTCGCAGAGCCGGCGCAGGTGCGGTTCCGGGTCGGCGACCAGGTCCTCGTAGCGCACCTGGTGGTAGACGTCCTTCGGGTAGCGCCGCTGGGCCAGCAGCGACGCGTCCGCCGACTTCGCCCAGTAGTCGATGAGCGTGTCGAACTCGGACGGTTTCCACGGCGTCTCCTTGAGCGACGCCACGCAGTCCCGGCCGTCCCGCATGATGTTGATGATCTGCGCGTCCGGGAAGAGCCGCAGGATGGTCGGCAGGTGCCGCAGGTAGAGGGGGCGCTTGTCGCCCCAGCGCGGCTTGCCGAACCGGTCCGAGTACATCCGGAAGACGATCCCGAAGGCGGAGCCGAGAGTCGGCGGTCCGGCCACGATCGCCTCCACCGTTTTCTCCGCGTCCAGACCGAGGTCGCCGAACTGGGCGGAGTCGACGATGAACTGCCCCAGTGCGCGGCGTCTGGCCGAATCGCCGAGATCCCCGAACTCTGCGCGCTTCTGGTATGCCGCCAGGAGGAACCTGGTCTCCGGTGGCAGCGCGATGCGGGGGTGCGCATGCAGCATGAGCTGCAGCATCGTCGTGCCGGACCGGGGGCAGCCGACGACGAAGATTGGGCGATCAGTGGGCATGCCGACCACCGTAGATTGCTGCCACCGAGCTTGTCGCCCCCTGTGCTGTCATGACGCTCCCTTCCAGGCCTTCCCATGATCTTGAAGACTTGGCAAAGATTTCGCAAAAGGCCAGGTGCATCAAAACGCCGAGAGCTGTCATGTACCTGTGAGTTAACTGATAGTTGCCCTATCTGATCAACGCAGAGTATTCGCCCGATATACAAAGAGTGTTGGTCAGAGCCGATCAACGGGTAGGCCGGTCCGTGTCACGGACCGGTCTCCCCGCGCCTCACGGCCACTACAGCGTGATCCAGTAACGCCGCAATCTGCCCAGGTCGGTGTCCCGGACGTCCTCCAGCACGCCGCCGTTGCGCTCGATCGTCCGCGCCGAAGCGAGATTGTTCACATCGCAGGTCAACAGCACCCGGGACAGCCCCAGCTTGCGGGCCTCCGGCATGATCCCGGCGAGCGCCCAGCCGGCCAGGCCACGGCCGCGGGCCGACGGGCGGACCCCGTAACCGACGTGGCCGCCCGCCTCCAGCAGGAAATCGGTCAGCTCGTGGCGCAGCGCGATCGCGCCCAGGTAACGCTCGCCCTCGACGATCCAGCGGAAGGTGCACCGCACCCAGCCGTCCAGAGCGGTCCGCTCCGCCTCGTGCAGCCGGGCCACCCACCGGGCGAAGCCCTCCGGGGTGTCGACCTCGTCGGCGGCACGCAGGCCCGCGCCGTCCTGGTGGACGCCCCGGCCCCACTCGTTGCGGGACGCCAGCCAGGAGGTGTGCAGTCGGGCGGTCGGGGCGATGAGTCCGGGCACGCGTCGACCGTACCGCGAAGGCGGCGTGTGGGTTCGGGGTCCGATTCGCGCCCGAAACCCACACGCCGGGCTCCGGTTTTCAGCCCGCCGCCATCGCGAGCAGTCGCTGGATCTGCCGCTGCCGCGACTCCGTCATGCGTTTCGCGAGATCCACAGCCTCGGGGTACGTTCCTCCGGCGGCCTCCATCCGAATCGTCTCCATGGCGTTGTGCAGGTTGCCGAGCAGCAGTGCCACGGCGCCCCGGTCCAGATCGGGGCCGTCCAGCGCGCTCAGCCCGGTGAAGTCCTCCTCGCGCAGCGAGTGCAGGGCGCCGTGCCCGGCGTGCGCCCCGGCCGACGGGTCCGCCGCCCGCGGCCGCTCCCAGTCCTCCAGCCAGCCCGCCAGCGTCTTGCTCTCGGTGCGCCACTGGCCGCGCAGCTCGTCCGCGACGGCCCGCAGCTCCGGGTTCGCGGCCCGCTCCCCGGCGATCACGGCGAGCCGCTCCCCCTCGGCGATCTGCGCCAGCCCCATCTGCGCGAACATCACGTCGGTGTCGTTGAACGCCGGTCTCTCCGCCCGGCCGCACCCGGCCGCGAGCACCGCCAGGAGCAGTACGGCGAGGGCGGCCCGGAGCACCGGGCCGCCCGTGGCAGCTAGACCGCGGCCCACAGCGCGGCGCTGCCGGCGCAGTTGCCCTGCCGGCTGGGCGGGGAGGAGAGGTAGCCGTGCGCGGCCGCCGGGGAGGCGGCCACGAAGAGGGAGCCGCTGACCGTCGCGACGGTCAGCAGGGCAAGGGTGAGCCTACGATTCATGAACGTGCTCCTCATCCAGGGGAACGTGTTCATCAACGTAAATTGAACGGACCTAACAGTAAACACTGTTAAGGGTTCTTTATGGTTGGCTAAGCTGTGCGGATGTCCGTTGACCTGTTCGCCGGGATCTCCGTACGCGACTATCCGGCTGCCCTCGAGTGGTACGAGAAACTGCTCGGCGAGCCGCCCGCGTTCTCCCCCAACGACGTCGAGTCGGTGTGGGAGCTGGCCGAGCACCGGTTCGTCTACGTCGAACACCGGCCCGCGCACGCCGGCCACGCGCTCGTCACCATCTTCGTCTCCGACTTCGACGACCGGATCGCCGCGATCGCCGCCCGCGGGCTGACACCCGCCAAGGAGGAGACGTACGAGAACGGGGTCCGCAAGACCACCTACGTCGACCCCGACGGCAACGAGATCGGCTTCGGCGGCGCTCCCCGCTGAGATGTCGTACCCGCGTGGCATGCTGCGGGACGTGCGGGTGGAATTCGAGAGCGAGTTGTGGATCTGGGATGCGCGCAAGGCCGACACCTGGACCTTCGTGAGTCTGCCGGCCGACGTCTCCGAGGAGATCCGGGAGCGGGCCGGTGGGCTGAGCCGCGGTTTCGGGTCGCTGCGCGTGCGGGCCACGCTCGGCGGCAGCACGTGGACCACCTCCGTGTTCCCGGACAGTGGCCGCGGGGCGTTCGTGCTGCCGGTGAAGAAGGCGGTCCGCGCGGCCGAGTCGGTGGCTGCCGGTGACACGGCCCGGGTGACCGTCGAATTGATCGATCTTCTCTAAGGTGGGCTCATGCCGATCCCCGAGTTCCCCGGCCCGCCCGTGACCGCCGCCGACCCGGCCGGGGCGGCGGTGCCCGCATGATCGAGATGCGGTTCACCAAGTGGGGCGGCCGGCTGCACTGGTTCTACCCGCTGGAGCCGCTCGGCGAGGACCGGCACGGCCACTGGTTCGGCGCCCGCACCGGCATCCCGGTCCAGCGCGGCGACGAGCAGCCGGTAATCCAGCCGCACGAGTTCGTCACCCTCGTCCCGGCGGCCGGCTGCTGGGTCGCCACCTTCAGCCCCGATCACGTCGAGCTGTCCGCCTACATCGACGTGACCACCCGCCCCGAGATCGTCGACGGCGTCATCCACGCCGTCGACCTCGACCTCGACGTGATCCGCCGCCGTGACGGCTCGGTGGCCGTCCTCGACGAGGACGAGTTCGCCGAGCACCAGATCCACTACGGCTACCCGCCGCCGGTGGTCGCCCAGGCCCGCGCCACCACCGACGACCTGGTCGGCCTGCTCACCAGCGGGGTCCAGCCCTTCGAGACGGAGGCCCGGCGCCGGTTGGCCGCCTTCATCCAGACCGCGCGGCCGGCCGGGTAGGACGTTTCCGCAGCCACGGGAGCACTCTCAGGAGCGCCGTTCGAGGAAGTCGTACACGTCCCGGTTGTCGACGCCCGGGAAGGTGCCCGGCGGCAGTGCGGCGAGCAGGTGGGAGTGGACCCGGGCGCTGGGCCAGGCGTTGCCGGACCAGCGGTCCACCAGCTCCGCGGGCGCGCGCCGGCAGCAGTCCGGGTCGGGGCAGCGCGACACGGTGCGCCCACTGACGTCCCCGCCTCGGAACCAGCGGGAATGCTCGTACGGCGTGCCGACGGTCACCGAGAACAGCCCGCTGCTGGTCGCCTCCACGTGGACGGTGCACCAGTACGTCCCCGCGGTGGTGTCGGTGAACTGGTAGAACGACGAATACGGGTCGTCGGCCTCGAACACCGTCCGGGAGGCCCACTTGCGGCACACCGGCTGTCCCTCGATGGCGCCGGTCACGTCGGACGGGAAGCGCACGTTGTCGTTCTCGTACGCCTTGTAGACGATGCCGCTCTCGTGCACCCGGGCGAAGTGCACCGGGATGCCGAAGTGGTGGGTGGCCAGGTTGGTGAACCGGTGGGCGGCCGTCTCGTAGGAGACGCCGAACGCGTCGCGGAAGTCGTCGATGGCCAGCGCCCGGTCGGACTTGGCGGCGGCGAGGAAGTCGACGGCGAACTTCTCCGGCATGAGCAGCGCCGCCGCGAAGTAGTTGACCTCGACCCGCTGGCGCAGGAAGTCGCCGTAGTCGGCCGGGTCGTTGTGCCCGAGCACGAAGTGGCCGAGGGTCTGCAGCACGACGGCCCGCGGGTCGTGGCCCTTTCCGCTGGCCACCTGTGGCAGATAAATTCTGCGGTTCTTCAGATCGGTGACCGACCGGGTGGAGCTGGGCAGGTCGTTGACGTAGTGCAGGGTGAAGCCGATCTGGGCGGCGATGTCGAGGATGCCGCGCTGCGACAGCGGGCCGGTCGTGTGGCGTACCGATTGCAGGACCCGGGCCGCGGCCTGCTCGATCTCGGCGAAGTAGTTGTCGCGCCGGCGCATGTCGGCGCGCAGTTGCGCGTTGGCGCGCCGCGCCACCTCGGGGGTGGCGGTCTGTTCGGTGAGCACCCGGTTGAGCTCGCGGTGCAGGCCGATCAGCGATTCCAGCGCGTCGGCGGGCAGGCGCCGCCCGGCGCGCACCACCGGCAGGCCGAGTGCCTGGTAGGCGGGGTTCTGCTGGAAGTGGGCCAGCTCGATCTCCAGCCCGGCGCGCCGGCTCGGCGCCTCCGGCCGCAGAAGATCCTGCATCGGTACGCCGAGAGCGCCCGCGATCGCCTGGAGCACCGACAGTTTGGGCTCCCGCTTCCCGTTCTCGATCAGTGACAGTTGCGACGGTGCCCGGCCGACGGCGTCGCTGAGCTGGTCGAGGGTCATGCCACGGCTGCGGCGCAGGTGGCGGAGCCGTTGGCCGAGGGTCACAAGATCAACGGCCGTTGGGGTAGGTGAAGCGGTCACGTGTTTCAACCTAGCAGAAATTCTGCAGTTCTTTCCGTTGGAAGACCCTTCAGAGCGGCCGGTGCGATCCGTGAGAGTGAAGTTCTTCCACGAGGAAGAACGCGACAGGGCAGGAAAGGGATTTTTCCGATGACTGAGTTCGAGAACCGGGGCGGTACCGCTGAGGACCTCACCCGGGAGTGGGCGAACAACCCCCGCTGGGCCGGCATCAAGCGTGACTACACCGCGCAGGACGTCGTGCGGCTGCGGGGCACCCTGCAGGAGCGGCACACCCTGGCCGAGCGCGGCGCCGCGAAACTGTGGGAGCTGCTGCACACCGAGGACTACATCAACGCCCTCGGTTCGCTGACCGGTGGCCAGGCGACCCAGATGGTGCGCGCCGGCCTGAAGGCGATCTACCTGTCCGGCTGGCAGGTCGCCGCCGACGCGAACCTCTCCGGCCACACCTACCCGGACCAGTCGCTCTACCCGGCGAACTCGGTGCCCGCGGTGGTCCGGCGGATCAACAACGCGCTGCTGCGCGCCGACCAGATCGACACCGCGGCCGGCCGGTACGAGCGCGACTGGTTCGCCCCGATCGTCGCCGACGCCGAAGCCGGCTTCGGCGGCCCGCTCAACGCGTTCGAGCTGATGAAGGGCATGATCGCGGCCGGTGCCGCGGGTGTGCACTGGGAGGACCAGCTCGCCAGCGAGAAGAAGTGCGGCCACCTGGGCGGCAAGGTGCTCGTCCCGACCCAGCAGCACGTGCGCACCCTCAACGCTGCCCGGCTCGCGGCCGACGTGGCCGGTGTGCCGACGCTGGTCATCGCCCGTACCGACGCGCTCGCCGCGGACCTGCTCACCACCGACGTGGACGACCGGGACAAGCCGTTCGTGACCGGCGAGCGCACCTCGGAGGGCTTCTTCCGGGTCCGCCCCGGCGACGACGCCGCGATCGCCCGCGGTATCGCCTACGCCGACTACGCCGACATGCTGTGGGTGGAGACCGGCAAGCCGGACCTGGCGTTCGCCCGCAAGTTCGCCGAGGCGGTGCACGCCAAGCACCCGGGCAAGCTGCTGTCGTACAACTGCTCGCCGTCGTTCAACTGGAAGAAGAACCTGGACGACGACACCATCGCGCGTTTCCAGAAGGAGCTCGGCGCGATGGGCTACAAGTTCCAGTTCGTCACCCTGGCCGGCTTCCACGCGCTCAACCACTCGATGTTCGAGCTGGCGCGCGGCTACGCCCAGACCGGCATGAGCGCCTACGTGAAGCTGCAGGAGGCCGAGTTCGCGGCCGAGGCCGACGGCTACACCGCCACGAAGCACCAGGCCGAGGTCGGCACCGGCTACTTCGACGCCGTCTCCACCGCGCTCAACCCGGACAGCTCCACCACGGCGCTGTCGGGTTCCACCGAGGCCGAGCAGTTCTAAAAGGGGAATGACATGGGCGCCGAAGAGATCACCATCACCGGTACGACCGCTGGCCGTTACTCCGAGATCCTGACCCCTGAGGCAGTCGAGTTCATCGTGGCGCTTGACCGCGAGTTCGGCGCCCGCCGGGTGCAGTTGCTGGAGCGCCGCCGGCGCCGCCGGGCCACCCGCACCACCGATCTGAACTTCCTCACCTCCACCCAGCACATCCGGGACGACCTGTCGTGGCAGGTCGCCCCGGCCGTGCCGGACCTCACCGACCGGCGGGTCGAGATCACCGGCCCGCCGGAGCGGAAGATGACCATCAACGCGCTCAACTCGGGCGCCAAGGTGTGGATGGCCGACTTCGAGGACGCGACGTCTCCCACCTGGGACAACGTGATCCTCGGACAGCTCAACCTGCGTGACGCGCTGGACGGGACGCTGGACTGGACGGCCCCCGACGGCCGGCGGTACGAGGTGGGCGACCAGATCCCGACGATCATGGTCCGGCCGCGGGGCTGGCACCTGCCGGAGTGCCATCTGCGCATCGGCGGGCGGGCGGTCTCCGCCTCGCTGTTCGACTTCGGCCTGTACCTGTTCCACTGCGGGCAGCGGCAGATCGACCGGGGCAGCGGACCGTTCTTCTACCTGCCGAAGCTGGAGTCGCATCTGGAGGCCCGCCTCTGGAACGACGTCTTCGTCTTCGCCCAGGAGTACCTCGGCATCCCGCGCGGCACGATCCGGGCCACCGTCCTGATCGAGACGATCAACGCGGCGTTCGAGATGGAAGAGATCCTGTACGAGCTGCGCGAGCACTCGGCCGGCCTGAACGCGGGCCGCTGGGACTACCTGTTCAGCATGATCAAGAACCGTCCGGACGTGGTTCTGCCCGAACGGTCCCAGGTCACCATGACCGCGCCGTTCATGCGGGCGTACACCGAACTGCTCGTCCGTACGTGCCACAAGCGCGGCGCCCACGCGATCGGCGGCATGGCCGCGGTCGTGCCGAGCCGCGACCCGGTCGCCGCGAAGCGGGCCCTCAACCAGGTCCGTCAGGACAAGCGGCGCGAGGTCGGCGACGGCTTCGACGGCTCCTGGGTCGCGCACCCGGGCCTCGTCGAGGTCTGCCGTGACGTGTTCGACCAGTGGCTCGGCGACGAGCCGCACCAGATCGTGCGCAAGCGTGACGACGTGCGGGTCACCGCCGCCGACCTGCTGGACGTCAAGTCCACCGCGGTCTCGGTCAGCGAGGTCGCGCTGCGCAACAACGTGAGCGTCGCGCTGCGGTACATCGCGGCGTGGCTCGGCGGCCGGGGCGCCGTGGCGCTCGGCGGCCTCATGGAGGACGCGGCGACCGCCGAGATCTGCCGGGCACAGCTCTGGCAGTGGATCTCGTCGGGCACCCCGACCGACTACGGCGTGCCGGTCACGGCCGCCCTGGTCACCCGGATGCTGCGTGAGGAACTCGACGTGCTCAGCGAGACCGGCGCCCTGGACGAGGAAGGGGCCCGCTGCTTCGGCCAGGCCCGGACGCTGCTCTCGGTGCTGCTCACCGAGCGAACCTGCCCGGAGTTCCTGACCCTGCCGGCCTACCTTCGGCACCTGTCCGGTGGGACGGCGGCTCCGGTCACCGATCAGGCTCCTGTCGCGGCCTGATCGGTAGGCGGGGCGGGGGTGGTCTCGGTCCACCCCCGCCCCGTCGCACAAGAACAAGCGTGTTGATTTCGGGCGCGCTGCGCGCCCGAAATCAACACGCTAATCGCGCTCCTGCCAGGTGCAGAGGCAGACCCGGTTGCCCTCCGGGTCGGCCAGCACCCAGAAACTCGGCGCCTCCGCGTCACTGACCAGAGTGCCGCCGGCCGCCAGCGCCCGGTCGATCCGCGGCCGCACCTCGGCCGGGTCCACCCACAGATCGGGATGCCAGCGCTGCCGCGGCTCCTCGTCACCGGAGCGCTGGAACCAGATCGTCGGCGTCTTCCCGGCCGGATCCCGCAGCTCGTCGCCGTCGTGCGGGTAGCCGAGCAGCGCCTCCCAGAACCCCACGTGCTCCGGGAACGACGGCGTGTCCAGGGCCATCTCCAGCACGGTCAGCCCGGTCGCGTCCGGCGTCACCCCGACCGATTCGGCCAGCTCGCTGATCGTCGCCGCCAGCCGCAGGTCCCGCCCGGTCACCGCGCCGACGTCGTGACTTCTCAGCACCACGTCGAGGTGGGTGTACCGCAGATCCAGGTCCGGGTGGTGGTCAGCCGCCTCGGCCGCCGCGCCGATCGTCGCGACCAGTCCCAGCCCGGTCGCGAAGTCGCCGGTCCGCAGCCGGGTCCGCAGCGCCCCGAGCAGATGGACCCACCCCTGCGGCGCCCGTTCGGCGATCTCTCGCCCACTCAGCTTCGTCATCGCTTCATGCTCGCATCGCCCGCCTTGATCCGGCCGACGTGATCGCGCGAGTCCGGCGCCGGTAGACGATACCGCCATCCTCCGGGCTATCGCCGTCGACACTTGACGGCGCGCTCGTCCCTGAGGAAGCCGGCGGAAAGGACCCGGCCGGCCGCGATGACTCCCCGGCGACCGCGGGTAGCCCTGACTCTGCCCCTTAACGCCATCCCCACGGATGAATCCGGGGGATTTCCCAGCTCAGACCGCACCCGACCCACCGACCCCGAGGGGAGGCGAGCCGCATGTCTCAC
>NZ_JBFAMR010000094.1:0-26610 GCF_040656595.1 Actinoplanes sp. NPDC049802 | reverse complement strand
ACCAGCAGGGCCGTCAACGACAATCCGGACCAGACCACGATGTCAGCGGTCGGGGTGTTGTCGACGCGCGGTTCCGGCGGCCAGTTATTGGTGTACGCCCTCGACGATCTGGACCTGTCGATCGAGCCGGGCGAGTTCGTCACGCTGCTCGGGCCGTCCGGCTGCGGCAAGACCACCGCGCTGCGGATCCTGGCCGGTCTGGAGAACGCGGACGCCGGCCGGGTGCTGGTCGACGGGACGGATGTGACCCGGCTGCCGGCCAACCGGCGGGGCATGGGCATGGTGTTCCAGGCGTACAGCCTGTTCCCGCATCTGAACGCCCGGCAGAACGTGGAGTTCGGGCTGCGGCTGCGCCGTGGTTCGCTGAGCCGGGCCGGGGAGATGCTGGAGCTGGTCGGCCTGAGCGGCTACGCCTCCCGCTATCCGCATCAGATGTCCGGCGGTCAGCAGCAGCGGGTGGCGCTGGCGCGGGCGCTGGCGATCGAGCCGCGCGTGCTGCTGTTGGACGAGCCGCTGTCCGCACTGGACGCCAAGGTGCGGGTGCAGTTGCGCGACGAGATCCGCCGGATCCAGACCGAGGTGGGCACCACCGCCTTGTTCGTGACGCACGATCAGGAGGAGGCGCTGGCGGTCGCCGACCGGGTCGGCGTGATGCGGGCCGGGCGTTTGGAGCAGCTGGCCGCACCGGCGGAGGTGTACTTGCGCCCGGCGACCGCGTTCGTGGCCGACTTCGTCGGGCTGAGCAACCGGCTGCCCGGTGTGGTGACCGGTGACGTGGTGGAGGTGCTCGGCGCCCGGCTGCCGCTCGTCACACCGCACGCCGGCGGCGAGGTGACCGCGCTGGTGCGGCCGGAGGCGATCGACGTGGTCCCCGGCCCGGAGGGTGGCGCCACGGTGCTGTCCACCAGTTTCCTCGGCCCGACGAGCAGGGTCACGGTGGCCGTGAGTGATCATCTGGTGGTGGCGCAGGTGCCCAGCGGCCGGTTGCCGGATTTGTCCACGGGCACCCGTGTCGATGTCACGATCCGGCCGATGGCGGTCGCTCTCGAATAGACAGGTATTTACCGTCACGTTACAGTCGGGGGCCATGGGAGCGCTCCCAGCGCGGATTACCCCACTGTCGTTCACCAGCGACGGTCCGCGTCCATCCCCCGAGGTGATGTCTTCGTGAAACGCCGTACCACAACCATCCTAGCCACGGTGCTGGCCGCGGCCGCCGCGTCCACCGTCGCCTTCTTCGCGCTCCCCGCGAGCGCGGAGACGGCGACGTTCCGGGTGGCGAACTCCTGGAGCAGCGGCTACCAGGGTGAGATCACCGTCAGCAATCCGTCCTCGTCGGCGATCAGCACGTGGAAGGTGCAGCTGACCCTGCCGGCCGGCACCTCGGTCACCCAGGCCTGGAGCTCGACGCTCACCACCAGCGGCAACACCTACACCTTCACCCCGGCGGCCTGGAACGGCACGATCGCCGCCAACTCCTCGGCCAACTTCGGCTTCATCGTCACCGGCGCCGGCCGGCCGACCGGCTGCGTGGTCAACGGGCAGGCCTGCACCGGTGTGACGACGCCGACCAGCTCGCCGGCGTCCTCCCCCAGCACCGGCGTCTCGCCGAGCGCCAGTGTCTCGCCGAGTGTTTCGCCGAGCACCGGCACACCGCCGGTCAACGGCACCCCGGTCGGCGTCAACGGCCAGCTGAAGGTCTGCGGCAACAAGCTCTGCAACCAGTACGGCAAGCCGATCCAGCTGCGCGGCATGAGCACCCACGGCATCCAGTGGTTCCCGGCCTGCTACACCGACGCGGCGCTGGACGCGCTGGCCACGGACTGGAACTCGGACCTGTTCCGGGTGTCGATGTACGTCCAGGAGCAGGGTTACGAGACCGACCCGGCGGGCTTCACCACGCGGGTCAACAACCTGGTCGACGAGGCCGAGCAGCGGGGCATGTACGCGCTGATCGACTTCCACATCCTCACGCCGGGCGACCCGATGTACAACCTGGAGCGGGCCAAGACCTTCTTCGCCCAGGTGTCGGCCCGGAACGCCGCCAAGAAGAACGTCATCTACGAGATCGCCAACGAGCCCAACGGCGTGAGCTGGGCGACCATCAAGAACTACGCCGAGCAGGTCATCCCGGTCATCCGGGCGAACGACCCGGACGCGGTCGTGGTCGTCGGCACCCGCGGCTGGTCGTCGCTGGGCGTCTCCGAGGGCGGCAACTCGGCCGAGATCATCAGCAACCCGGTGAACGCGTCCAACGTGATGTACACCTTCCACTTCTACGCGGCGTCCCACAAGGACAACTACCGCGCCGAGGTGGAGCGGGCCGCGGCCTCGCTGCCGCTGTTCGTGACCGAGTTCGGCACGGTGTCCTACACCGGTGACGGCGCGGTCGACACGGCCAGTTCGAACGCCTGGCTGGACCTGCTGGACCGGCTCCAGATCAGCTACGCCAACTGGACGTTCTCCGACGCGGGCGAGGGCAGCGCGGCGCTCCGGCCGGGCACCTGCGCGGGCGGATCGTTCGCCGGGACCGGGGTGCTGACCGAGTCGGGTCAGCTCATGCGCTCGCGGATCCGTACCGCGGACAACTTCCCGACCGCCTGAGAACCGTGTGAGCCGGCCGGTCCCGCTCCCGCCAGAGCGGGTCCGGCCCGGCGGCCCGCACCCACGATCCGGGTCGCCGACCGCGCCGGGCCCGCCCCCTCCACCGGGCGGGCCCGGCGCCCTTTTTCAATCTCACACTTATATAAGTAGCATCTGATAGGGTGACCCTGTGCATGCGTTCGATGTGCTCGGCGATCCGGTCCGGCGCCGGATCCTCGAGCTGCTCGCCGAGGGCGAGCAGACCTCCGGCGCCGTCACCGCCACCATCCGGGCGGAGTTCGGCATCACCCAGCCGGCCGTGTCCCAGCACCTGCGGGTGCTGCGCGACAACGGCTTCGCCACCGTGCGGCCCGACGGCGCACGCCGCCTCTACGCGGTCGACGACACCGCGTTCCGGCAGGTGGACGAATGGCTGGCACCCTTCCGGCGGTTCTGGGCGCCGCACCTCGCCGCGATGGCCACCGAGGTGGCCCGCGGCAAGCGCCTGCGGCGACTGGCCGCCGGCGAGGGACCCACCGATGCGAGGAGCACGCGATGATCGAGGTCAAAGAGCAGATCAGCGAGGTACGGCGGGCCATCGGCAGTCGTGTCCTGGAGGCCGGCGAGGCCCGGGTCATGACGATCAGCCAGGCCTACGACACCGGCATCGAGGACCTGTGGGACGTGGTCACCGACCCGGAGCGGATCCCCCGCTGGTTCCTGCCGGTCTCCGGTGACCTGCGCGAGGGCGGGAGATACCAGTTCGAGGGCAACGCCGGCGGCACGATCACGAAGTGTGACCGGCCTCGCGCCGTCGCCGCCACCTGGGAGTTCGGCGGCGGCATCAGCTGGGTGGAGGTCCGGCTGACCCCGGAGGAGGACGGCCGCACCCGGTTCGAGCTGGAGCACGTGGCCCACGTCGACGACGAGCACTGGGCGCAGTACGGTCCCGGCGCCGTCGGCCTCGGCTGGGAGGGCGCCTTCTGGGGCCTGGCCAACCACCTGGCCGACCCGGGCGCCCCGCTCGACCCGCAGGCCGCCATGGCCTGGATGATGTCCGACGACGGCAAGCTGTTCATGCGCCTGTCCGCCGACGCCTGGGCCGAGGCCGACATCGCCTTCGGCACCGAGCCCGGGCAGGCCCGGCGCCAGGCGGAGAACACTCTCAAGGCCTACCTCGGCGAGGAGCACTGACGTCCTGCTGAGGGCCGGCCGCCTCGCCGCCGGCCCTCAGGAGACGGACTCCAGGCGGGCCGGGAGGGCCGGGCCGCGGCGGCGGGCGCGCAGGCTCCCGCGTACGTCCGCGGCACGCTCCCGGGCCGGGCCGAGCTTGTCGCGCACCGTCAGCCAGGTGCGGGCCGCCCTGATCTCGGGGGTACGGCGGCAGCCGGTCGACAACCGGTAACCGAACCGGGTCAGCCGGTCCCCGAAGATCGCCTCACAGCGGTCGGCCTCCTCGGCCGTGAGCCGCGTCTGCCAGCTGCTCACCCGGGCCGTGGTCACCTCCGCGCGGGTCAGGGCGTGCCAGGTCTTGTACTCGGGGACGGCCACCGGGGCGAGGTCGCACGGGCGGGCCATCGCCGGGTCGTACTCCTCGCCCAGGAAGTCGCAGATCGCCCGCAGGTGCGGCACCGGATCGGCGACCAGGTCCTCGTAGCGGAGCTGGTGGTAGACGTCGGCCGGGTAGGCGCGGGCGGCCCGCAGCGACGAGTCGGCGGAGCGCGCCCAGATGTCGATCAACTGGTCCAGGTCACCCGAGATCCACGGCGCCTCCTTGAGCGAGGCCACGCAGTCCCGCCCGTCCCGCACGATGTTGATGATCTGCGCGTCCGGGAAGAGCCGCCGGATGGTCGGCAGGTGCCGCAGGTAGAGCGGCCGTTTGTCACCCCAGCGCGGTTTGCCGAACCGCTGGGCGTACAGCTGGAAGACCGTCCCGAGCGCCGAGCCGAGGGTGGGCGGCGCCGCGACGATCGCCTCGATCGTCGCCTGCCGGTCCAGGGCCAGGTCGCCGAAGTGGCTGGTGCCGGTGATGAACTCGGCCAGGGCCCGGCGCTGGGCCGGCTCGCTGAGGTCGCCGAACCGGTGCCGCCGCTGGTAGGCGGGGATCAGGAAACGGCTCTCCGGGGGCAGCGCGATCCGCGGGTGTGCGTGCAGCATGAGCTGGAGCATCGTGGTGCCCGAGCGCGGGCAGCCGACGACGAAGATCGGTCGGTCACTGGACATACCTAGACCGTAAAATAGTTTATGTCCGTTTTGCAAAGAAGATGCCGATAGCGGCGGCCCGACTTGACCTCAACCCAGGTCGAGGTCGCACGCTGGGAGGCATGGACGTCACCGCTTACCTCGACCGGATCGGCGCCGCCCCCGCCGCGAGCCTGCACGACCTGCACCGGGCCCACCTCACCACGGTGCCCTTCGAGAACCTCGACATCCATCGGGACGAACGGATCTCGCTCGACCCGGACGATCTCTTCGACAAGATCGTACGAAGGCGGCGCGGCGGCTTCTGCTACGAGCTGAACGGGCTGTTCGCGCTGCTGCTGGAGCAGCTCGGGCACACCGTCACCCGGGTCGCCGCCCGGGTGTACGGCGACGACGGCCGGCTCGGGCCGCCCTTCGACCACCTGGCGCTGATCGTCGACGGGGACCGGCTCGCCGACGTGGGCTTCGGTGACCACAGCACGTACCCGCTGAGCGTCACCGACCGTACCGTCCAGGACGACCCGGGCGGCCGGTTCCTCGTCGAGGAGACCGCCGACGGTGATCTGCGGGTGCTGCGCGACGGGCGGCCCGCCTACCTGATCGAGACCCGGCCCCGGGAACTGCGCGACTTCGCCGCCACCTGCTGGTACCAGCAGACCTCTCCGGCCTCCCACTTCACCCGCGGCACCGTGTGCACGCTGCTCACCGGCGACGGACGGATCACGATCAGCGGCAAGACCCTCATCCGTACGGTCGCGGGCAGCCGTACCGAGACCGTCCTGGACGGGCAGGAGGCCCTGCGCGACGCGTACCGTGAGCATTTCGGCATCTCGTTGGGAGGGTGAATGCCACTCGCGCACCACTACGCCACCGTCGTCACCTGGACCGGCAACCGGGGCACCGGCACCAGCGGCTACCGCGACTACGGCCGCGACCACGAGGTGACCGCCGACGGGCCGGCGCCGATCGCGGGCAGCTCCGACAGGACGTTCCGCGGCGACCCGGACCGGTGGAACCCGGAGCAACTGCTGCTGGCCTCGCTGTCGCAGTGCCACATGCTGTCCTACCTGCACGCCTGCGCCGACGCGGGGATCGTCGTCACGTCGTACGTGGACCGGGCCGCCGGTGAGATGACCACCCGCGCCGGGTCCGGGCGGTTCACCGAGGTGGTGCTGCGGCCCGAGGTCACCGTGGCGTCGCCGGAGATGGTGGAGACCGCGGTCAAGCTGCACGACGACGCGCACCACGCCTGTTTCATCGCCAACTCGGTCAACTTCCCGGTCCGCCACGAGCCGGTGGTCACGGCCTGACGATGGGTGGTCCGGAGGTGACGAAGCCCCGCCACCGGTGTGCGCCGGTGGCGGGGCTGGTGCCGGCGCGGGTCAGGCGAGCTTCTTGGACTTCGTGATCGCCGCGGTGATCGCCTCGATCAGCGGGGCCGAGCTCGCCCACGAGTAGATCGGGACGGCCTGCCACGGGAAGACCTGGTTGGCCTTGACGGCGGGCAGCGCGGCCCAGCCCGGCTTGGACGCCAGGTCGTTGGGCTGCAGGGTGCCGGTCCGCGCGTCGAGGAAGATGATGTCGGCGTGGTACTTGTCCGCGTTCTCCCAGCTCAGCGACTCGTAGTAGTCGGTGCCCTTGACCTCGGGCATGACCAGGTCGACGCCGAGCTCCTTGAAGTACATGAGGTCGGAGCTGACCGCCGCGCTGGACACGTAGAAGACGTCGGCGGCGCCGGAGCCGAACAGCACCTTGATGCCGCCCGCCGCCTTGGCCGCGGCGCTCAGGTCGGCGGCGGCCTTCTCGAAGCGGACCTTGGCCTCGGTCACCTTCGGCGCGGTGAGGTCGGCGCCCAGCGACTCGGCGAGCTCGGCGTACCGCTCGATCGGCTTGTTCAGCGGGACCCGGCCGACGGTGATGGTGGCGGCGGGGGCGAGCTTGAGGATCTGGTCCTTGCTGGCGTCCGGGATGTACCAGTACGCGCCCGGGTCGAACATGTGGGTGATCAGCAGCTCGGGCTGCAGCGCCGCGTACTTCTCGACGGAGAACTCGCCCCAGGCGTTACCGATGATCTGGACCTTGTCGATGTCCAGGTCGCCGGCCTGCTCCTCGGCGGTGCCGTCGGCCTTCTTGGTCTCGCCGAAGACACCGACGATCTTGTCCTGGAGGCCCAGGTCGACGAGTGCCGCGGCGGTGCCGGTGAAGGCGACGATCTTGCCGGGGGTCTTGTCGGCCTTGTGCTCCTTCGGCTGGTCGTCGGTGAACGACCAGGGCCCGGCCGCGGCGGCGGGGGCGGACGTGGCCGAGGACGACCCGGTCTCCGCGTTGCCACCGCAGGCGGCGAGCAGGGCGCCGGACGCGGCGGCACCACCCGCGGCCAGCAGGCCACGACGGGACAAAGAAAGCTGGGAGTACTTCATCTTCAAGTCTTTCTGAGGGTACGACCGGTCCTTCGACCGAGTGAGATGGTTAGGCTAACCTAACGAGCCGAACGCACGTCAACAGGACCCGGATCACCAGGGCGGGAGAGCAGCACTGTCCACCATCGACACCCCCGTGCAGCAGAGGTTGCGCACCCCCTCACCGGCCCGTCCCGGCCGGCGCTCGTCCGTACGCCTGCTCGGTCTGCTCCTCGCTCTCCTGGCGCTCGCCGCCGTCCTCGTGCTGAGCATCGGATTCGGCGCCCGCTTCCTCTCCCCCACCGAAGTCTGGGCCGGCCTGACCGACCCGGCGTCGGAGTACTACCGAATCGTCCACGAGATGCGCCTGCCGCGTACCCTGCTCGGCCTGATGGTCGGGATGGCGCTCGGCCTGGCCGGCGCCATCATGCAGGCCCTGACCCGCAACCCGCTGGCCGACCCGGGCCTGCTCGGCATCAACGCCGGCGCCTCGGCGGCGGTCGTCAGCGCCGCGGTCTTCCTCGGCATCGGCGCCTTCTCCGGATTCGTGTGGTTCGCCCTGGGCGGCGCCGCGATCGTCACGGCGCTGGTGTACGCGGTCGGCGGCGGCCGCTCCGCCACCCCCGCCCGGCTCGCGCTCGCCGGGGCCGCTCTCAACGCCGCGCTGTACTCCTACGTCAGCGCCACCCTGCTCTCCGACACGCAGGCCATCGACCGGGTCAAGTTCTGGACGGCCGGCTCGCTGGCCAGCGCCGACTTCGCCACCGTCGAGATGCTCCTGCCGTTCTTCGCGGCCGGCCTGCTGGCCGGCCTGCTGATCGCCCGGCCGCTCAACGCCCTGTCGCTCGGCGACGACGCGGCCCGCGCCCTGGGCGCCCGGCCGACGGTGATCCGCGTCGCGGTGATCATCGCGGTCACCCTGCTGTGCGGCAGCGCCACCGCGGCGTGCGGCCCGATCATCTTCGTGGGCCTGCTCGTGCCGCACATGGTGCGCCCGCTCACCGGCCCCGACCTGCGCTGGCTGCTGCCCTACACCGCGGTGCTGGCCCCGGTGCTGCTGCTCGGCGCCGACGTGCTCGGCCGGATCCTGGGCAGCCCTGGCGAACTGCAGGTGGGCACGGTCACCGCGGTCCTCGGCGGCCCCCTGTTCATCTACCTGGTGCGGGTCGCGCGATGACGCTGGTGGACGTGAGAAGAAACCCGTCCGGCGTCCGGCCCCGGACCGTGGCGGTCGGCCTGATCGCCGCCGTCGCCACCTTCGTGGTCGGCGTGTTCAGCCTGGGCACCGGCGACTTCCCGATCGCCCCGGCGGACGTGGTGGCGACCCTGTTCGGCGAGGGTGACCCGGCCCACGAGTTCATCATCGGCGAGCTGCGGCTGCCCCGGCTGATCACCGCCGTACTGGTCGGCGCGGCCCTGGCGGCCGGTGGCGCGGTCTTCCAGTCGCTGGTCCGCAACCCGCTGGGCAGCCCGGACATGCTGGGTGTCACCAACGGCGCCAGCACCGCGGCGCTGGTCGTGGTGGTCGTCGGCGGCTCGGACCTCCAGCTGTCGATCGCCGCCGTCGCCGGCGGCATGGCCGCCACCCTGCTGATCCAGCTGATCGCCGGCCGGGCCCTGCACGGCTTCCGGTTCATCCTGATCGGCATCGGCATGGCCGCGGTCCTCACCGGCATCAGCAGCTACCTGCTGACCCGCGGCCAGCAGATGGAGAACGCCCGGGCGCTGCTCTGGCAGACCGGCAGCCTGGACGGCCGGGACTGGACCCAGGCGGTGCCGCTGCTCGTCGTGCTCGGCGCCGTGCTGCCGTTCCTGGTGCTGGCCTGCGGTCCCGGCCTGCGAATCCTGGAGATGGGCGACGACGCGGCGTCGGCGCTGGGCGTGCCGGTCCCGCTGCTGCGCAACGGCGCGCTGCTGGCCGCCGCGCTACTGGTGTCGTTCGCCGCGGCCGCCGCCGGCCCGGTCGCGTTCGTGGCGCTGATCGCGCCGCATCTGGCGAAACGGCTCACCCGGGCGCCCGGCCCCAACCTGCTTCCCTCCATCGCGGTCGGCGCGCTGCTGCTCAGCGGCGCCGACTTCATCGCCCAGCACGCTCTCGACGACCGGGCGCTCCCGGTCGGTGTGGTCACCGGCCTGGTCGGTGGCGTTTACCTGGTCTGGCTGCTCACCACCGAACGGCGGGCGGGACGGATATGACGGACACGGCAACAGGAGAGCACATGACCCGCCTCAGCGGCACCGGGATGACACTGGCCTACGACAAGCGGGTCATCGCCGAGGAGCTCAGCGTCGAGATCCCGGACGGCTCGTTCACCGTCATCATCGGGCCCAACGCGTGCGGCAAGTCGACCCTGCTGCGGGCGCTGTCCCGGCTGCTCAAACCCACCGCCGGCACGGTGCTGCTGGACGGCCGGGACGTGCACTCGCAGCCCACCCGTACCGTCGCGAGGACGCTCGGCCTGCTCCCCCAGTCGTCGACCGCGCCGGACGGCATCACGGTGGCCGAACTGGTGGCCCGCGGCCGCTACCCGCACCAGAGCATCCTGCGCCGCTGGTCGGCCGAGGACGAGCGGGTCGTCAACGAGTCGATGGAGTCGACCGGGGTGGCCGACCTCGGCGACCGCAACGTCGACGAACTCTCCGGCGGCCAGCGGCAGCGGGTGTGGCTGGCCATGGCGCTGGCCCAGCAGACGCCGCTGCTCCTGCTCGACGAGCCCACCACGTACCTGGACATCGCGCACCAGATCGAGGTGCTGGACCTCTGCGCCGAGCTGCACGAACACCAAGGCCGTACCCTCGTCGCGGTCCTGCACGACCTGAACCACGCGGCCCGCTACGCCACCCACCTGATCGCCATGCGGGACGGGAAGGTGGCCAGCTGCGGGCTGCCCGGCGACGTGCTCACCGCCGAACTGGTGGAGGAGGTCTTCGGCCTGCCGTGCCGGGTGATCGACGACCCGGAGACCGGCACACCGCTGGTGGTCCCGGCCGCCCGTCGCCGCGCGCAGGATCTCTCAACCAACGCCCCGGTCTGACGAATGGAGAGGGGTCCAGTCCTTCTCCCCCCGCCGGAGCGTAAGAGATGTCCCCTGATGCGGCGCCGGAGCACGTGAGCGGCAACGCCGTGACCCGATGGTTCACCGACCTTCGAGTCCGGACGAAGGTCCTGGCCGCGGTGTCGCTGGTGGCGGTCTTCGTGACCGCCGCCTGCGTGCTGGCCGTCGCGCGGATGGCGGAGATGGACCGGCGTCTCAACGAGGTGCGTGCCACCAACGTCACGAATCTGGCGCTGCTCGGCGACATCCGCGGCCACCAGGCATTGATCAACCACTACGCCGCCGCCCGTCTGGCAGCCCGCTCCGACCCGGCGGCGCAGGCCTCCATCAGCAAGCAGCAGGCCGTGACGATCGGGGACCTCGACGAGACGCTCGAGGCGTACCGCGCCCAGCCGAAGAGCGCGGCCGAGGAGAAGACCCTCGCCGAGTTCGCCGGTTACTGGGACGAGTACACCGCGGCGATGGCCGACATCGCGGCGCGCCGGCCGCCGAAGATCGACTTCGACGCCGTCAACAACGGCATGGAGAGCACCATCGCCACGCTCGCCGGAGAGACGGCGCACAGCGCGGACGAGGCGGTGGCCGAAGCGCACGAGCACTACCTGACCGCTCGCACCGAGGTGCTGATCGTGCTCGGCCTGGGTCTCCTGGTGGGCATCGGGCTGGCGGTGCTGACCGCCCGCTCCATCACCCGGCGGCTGGACCCGGTGGCCGCGGCCATGGAGGCGATGGCGGCCGGCGACCTCACCCGCGACGTCCCGGCGGCCGGCAAGGACGAGATCGGCGCCATGGCCCGCTCGGTGAACAAGGCGACCCGGTCGGTCCGCGAGACCGTCGGCGCGCTGGCCGAGAGCGCCCAGCTGCTGGCGCGGAACACCAAGGAACTGTCGAAGGTCAACGACCAGACGGTGGCCGGCTCCGAGGCGGTGTCGGCCGGAGCCGGCTCGGCCACCAGCTCCGCCGACGAGGTGTCGTTCAACCTGCAGACGGTCGCGACCGGCGCCGACGAGATGGCCCTCGCCATCCAGGAGATCTCGCAGAGCGCCGTCGCCAGCGCGAGCGTCACCATGGAGGCGGTCACCGTGGTCGCCGAGACCACCGCGACGGTCAGCAAGCTGGGCGCCAGCTCGCAGGAGATCGGCGACGTGGTGAAGACGATCACCGCGATCGCCGAGCAGACGAACCTGCTGGCCCTGAACGCGACGATCGAGGCCGCCCGCGCCGGCGAGTCCGGCAAGGGTTTCGCCGTGGTGGCCAGCGAGGTCAAGGACCTGGCCCAGGAGACCGCGAAGGCGACCGAGACCATCTCGCAGCGGGTGCAGGCCATCCAGTCCGACACCGAGAGCGCGGTCGCGGCGATCGTCCGGATCGGCGCGGTGATCGAGCGGATCAACCAGTTCCAGACGACGATCGCGTCGGCCGTCGAGGAACAGACCGCGACGACCGCGGAGATGAACCGCAACGTGGCGACCGCGGCGGCGGGCGCCAAGGAGATCGCCGGCAACATCGGCCACGTCTCCAGCGCCGCCGAGCAGTCCAGGACGGCCGTCGCGGCGGGCCGGCAGGCGGCTACCGATCTGGCCTCGCTCGCCGACGACCTGCACCGCCTGGTCGGAAGGTTCAGCCTCCGGTAAAGATCAAGATCATGCGGTCGTGGCGGGTGGTGGGTACAGACCGTCGCTCCCGCCGAGGGAAGGGCCGGGGCCCAGCTGCGCCGGCCCTGGCCCTTCGACCTGCGTGCGTGGACGCGCCCGAACCCTCCGGGGCGCGCCCGGAACGGATCCCCGAATCGGCTCCGCACGCCGGGAGGGCTCGGCGTCACGCGCCGAAGACGTCGGCGACCACGTGCCCGGCGATCGCCATCGACGACGTCGCCGCAGGTGAGGGCGCGTTCCGTACGGCCGTGATCGGCCCCATCCGGTGGATGCGGAAGTCGTCGACGAGGCTGCCGTCGCGGTCCAGCGCCTGGGCGCGTACCCCGGCGCCGGCCCGCACCACGTCGGCCGCCCCGATCTCCGGGACGTAGCGCATCGCCTCGGCCATGTAGCGGCGTTTGGACAGCGAGCCGCGCACCTCCTTGACACCGGTACGCCAGTGCCGGCGGGCCATGTGCCAGGTGCCCGGCCACGCCGCGATGCCGGCCAGGTCGGGGATCGAGAAGCTGGTCCGCCGGTAGCCTTCCCGGGCGGTCGCCAGGACCGCGTTCGGCCCGACCTCGACGACACCGGTCACCCGGCGGGTGAAGTGCACGCCGAGGAACGGGTACCGCGGGTCCGGCACCGGATAGATCATGCCGCGGACCAGGTCCGCCTTCTCGTCGCGGACCCGCATGTACTCGCCGCGGAACGGGATGATCCGCGGCTCGGCGGTGTCGCCGGCCAACCCGGCGACCTTGTCGGAATGGATGCCGGCGCAGACGATCACCTGGTCGACGGTGACGTCCCGCTCGCCCGCGACGATCCGGATCCGGCCGGACTCGCGGCGGATCGCGGAGACGCCGAAGCCGAACAGGACCTCACCACCGGCCGCCCGGATGTCCTCGGCGAACGCCCTCGCGACGCCGGGGAAATCGGTGATCGCCGTCTGCGGCGAGTGCAGCGCGGCCAGGCCGGCGGCGTGCGGCTCGATCTCGCGGATCCCGGCCGGATCGACCCGGCGCAGTCCCGGTACGCCGTTCTCGCGCGCCCGTCTCTCCAGGTCGCCGAGCCGCCCCAGCTCGTCCTCGCGTACCGCCGCGACCAGCTTGCCGCACTCGTCGTACGCGATCCCCCGGTCCGCGCAGTACTCCCGCAGCAGCAGCCGCCCACGGGTGCACAGCTCGGCTTTCAGGCTGCCCGGCGGGTAGTAGATGCCGGCGTGCACCACCCCGGAGTTGTGGCCGGTCTGGTGCCGGGCCACGTCGCTCTCCTTCTCGACGACCACGACGCGGGCGCCCGGCCGTCGCAGGGTCATCTCCCGGCCGATCGCCAGGCCGACGATGCCGGCCCCGATGATCCCGATGGTCTCGTCCGCCACGTGTGTCGCCTCTCTGGTGCGGCCGCCTCGGATTCCGAAGTGGACGTCGAAGGTCTTGCCCCTGGTATAGAACCGCACCGCCTCCACACCCTGCCCCGAGACCGAGACCGAGACCGGGTCACGGAGCGGTATGTACCGGCCCCCGTCCGGGCACGGCGGCACAGGGCGGCGGCCCGGCCCGGGCATCCGAGAACCGGCTCCGGGAACTCTGAGTCACGGCACAGAGGTCTCACAGTGCCTGGACAGGATCTTCCGGCGAAATGGAAACACCTGATGAACGACGCCTGAAGGAAGTCTCCTCGTGACCACGTTGCTCGCCGTCGCCGCGGATCTCTTCGCGATCACCGTCCTGACGTTCGGTGTCTACTTTCCCCGCCACCGGCGCCGAGACCTGGTGGCCGCCTTCCTCGGAGTGAACATCGGCGTCCTGGCCGTGGCCAGCGTGCTGGGATCCTCGACCGTCGGCGCCGGCCTCGGTCTCGGCCTCTTCGGCGTCCTGTCGATCATCCGGCTCCGCTCGGACGAGATCAGCCAGCACGAGATCGCCTACTACTTCGCCGCCCTCGCGCTGGGCCTGATCGCCGGGCTCGGCGACGTCATGGACGCGCTGCACCTCGGGCTGATGGCGCTGGTGGTGGCCGCTCTCTTCGTCGGCGACCACCCGGCCCTCTTCCGCCGGCATCGCAACCAGCTGCTCCGGCTGGACGTGGCACACACCGACGAGGACGCGCTGCGCACCCACCTGGAGGCGCTCCTCGGCGGCCGGGTGACGAACGTGGTGGTCAAGCAGATCGACCTGGTCAACGACAGCACCCTGGTCGAGGTCCGCTACGTCGTGCCGGCCGGCGGCCCGGCCGTCGCCCCGCTCGGCCCGCGGATGGAGCGGGTGAACGCCCGATGACGATCACCACCGAGGTCCCCCTCTTCGACCGGTTCGACCCGATCTCCCTCGACGAGCTGGTCGGCGCGGCCGCCCTGCTCACCCGGCTGGACCGCAAGTACGTGCTCCCGGCGGCCGCGCTCGGGACCCTCCTGGACCGGATGCCGGCCGATGTGCGGGTGCTGCGGATCGACGCTCAGCGCACCTTCGGATACCGGTCGGTCTACTTCGACACCGCCGGCCTGGACGCCTACCGGGCCGCCGCCCACCAGCGCCGCCGACGGTTCAAGATCCGGGTGCGGACCTATCTGGACAGTGGGCTGAACTTCGTCGAGGTGAAGACCCGCGGCTCCCGCGGCGAAACCGTCAAGGAACGGATCCCGTACGCCGGAAACGGCGGCGACCTGGGCGCGGAGGGACGGGCCTACGCCTGCGCGACCCTCGCCGGCGCCGGGATCCGCCCCGACGGCTACGAGTTCCGGCCGGTGCTGGCGACCCACTACCGCCGCAACACGCTGTACGTCCCGTCGACCGGCAGCCGGGTCACCATCGACACCGGGCTGAGCTGGATGCTTCCGGACGGATCGGCGGTACACATGCCGCGTTCGGTGATCGTCGAGACCAAGTCCGGCCGGGCCGCCTCCGACGTCGACCGGCTGCTCTGGTCCCTGGGCCACCGCCCGTGCCGCATCTCCAAGTACGCCACCGGCCTGGCCGCGCTGCGCCCCGAACTCCCCGCCAACCGCTGGCACCCCGTTCTCCGCCGGCACTTCTCCACCGTGAAAGGGTTCTGATGAGACTCCGCAAGAAGGTCGTCGCCGCTGTCAGCTCCCTGGTCCTGGCCACCGCCGCGCTGGCCGGCTGTTCGCCGGACAGCGCCACCGGGACGGCGACCACCGCCACCGCCACCGCGGCGGCCGCCGCCGTCACCGTCGACGGCACCCAGGACGCCGCCGCCGTCCTGGCCGCCAACGAGGCGGTCCACTCGGCCGGGTCCTCCGGCTCGGGTGTCACCGGCACCGTCCGGCTCACCGGCGACTCGGCCACCTCCACGGCCGACGGGGTGAAGGTGGACGGCTCGACGGTCACCATCACCGCGGCCGGGACGTACACGATCAGCGGGGAACTGGCCGGGCAGATCGTGGTGAACGCCCCGGACGCCACCGTCACGCTGATCCTGGACGGCGCCGAGATCACCAGCTCGGAGACCGCGGCGATCGCCGCCACCGAGGCCAAGGAGCTGGTCGTCCAGCTCGCCGGCGGCTCCACCAACACCCTCGCCGACGCCTCGTCGTACGCCGAGGACGCCGACGTGAACGCCGCCCTGTTCAGCGCGGGCCACCTGACGATCACCGGCGCCGGGAAGCTGACCGTGACCGGCAACGGCAACGACGGCATCGCGAGCAAGGACGGTCTGCTCGTCGACTCCGGCACGATCACCGTGACGGCCCAGGACGACGGCCTGCGCGGCAAGGACTACGTGGTGATCGACGACGGCACGATCACGGTGACCGCGGGCGGCGACGGCGTGAAGTCCGACAACGAGGAGGACGCCTCCACCGGGTACGTCGCGATCGCCGGCGGCACGGTGAAGCTGACCAGCAAGGGCGACGGCGTCGACGCGGTCACCGACGTGGTCGTCACCGGCGGCACGGTGACCGTGGCGGCCGGCGGCGGGCACGGTGTCGAGCCCTCCGGCGACGACTCGGCCAAGGGCCTCAAGGCCGGTGTGATCCTGGTCCTCGAGGGCGGCACGGTGACGGTGGACTCCTCGGACGACGCCGTGCACAGCGACGGCGCGGTCCACTTCACCGGCGCCGGGGTGACCGCGGCCAGCGGCGACGACGGCGTGCACGCCGAGGGCCAGCAGATCATCGACGGCGGGTCCCTGAACGTCATCGCGGCGGTCGAGGGCCTGGAGGCGGCCGACTTCGTGCTCAACAAGGGCACCGTGCACGTGGTGTCCAGCGACGACGGCATCAACGGCGCGGGCGGCACGAGCGCCGCGGAGACCGCCACCGACCAGGGCGGCGGCTTCCCCGGCGGCGGCCCGGGTGGTGGCGGTGACACGGTCGGCGCCTTCTCGGTCACCGTCACCGGCGGCACCCTGGTGATCTACTCCGACGGTGACGGCCTGGACTCCAACGGCACCGCCTCGATCACCGGTGGCACCGTCGTGGTGAACGGACCGGAGGGTGACGGCAACGGCGCCGTCGACGTCAACGGCAGCTTCACCATCAGCGGCGGCACCCTGCTCGCGGCCGGAAGCGCCGGCATGGTGGTGGCGCCCGGCACCGACTCGAAGCAGGGCTGGCTCTCCGCGACCCTGGACAGCGCGGTCGCGGCGGGCGCCACGGTGCAGATCGTGGACGGTGACGGCGAGGTCGTCGCCACCTACGTGACCACCAAGAGCACGCAGAACATCGTCTTCTCGTCGTCGGCGATCACGTCCGGCCAGAAGTACACCGTCCACACCGGCGGCGAAGCGACCGGGACGACCGTCGGCGGCCTGTACGAATCCGGCAAGCTCGGCCCGGCCACCGAGATCGCCACGGTGACCGCCGGCGAGGCCCCGGCCGGCGGGCACGGCGGACGCCAGCCCCGCTGATCTCTTCCGCGCACCACCCGAGGCGGCGCCCCGGGACCGGCCACACCTCCCGCCGGTTCCGGGGCGCCGCCGTATCGTCATGTCGTGTGCACGCGCCGTCGCTCTTCGAGTCGACCTTCACGGTGAGATGATCGCCGGCGTGAGTATGCTGAGGCCGACCTGCCGCACCGGATCCACCCAGCACTGTCGATGAGGTCCACGTGCCCGACGAAGTGACCGACGACGACCACGACGACATCAACGGCGACGAGAAGCACGGCGAGAACGACCGGAGCGGGGCCACCGTCCGCCGCCTGCAGATCGGCGGGCATCTGCGTACCCTGCGCCGGGCCAGAGGGCTGAGCCGCGAGCAGGCCGGCTATGAGATCCGGGCGTCCGAGTCGAAGATCAGCCGGATGGAGCTGGGCCGGGTCAGCTTCAAGGAGCGGGACGTCACCGACCTGCTGCGGCTGTACGGCGTGGACGACCCGGCCGAGCACCGCCGCGTCCTCACCATGGTCCGCGAGGCGAACGCGCCGAGTTGGTGGCAGGCGTACGGCGACGTCCTCGACACCTGGTTCCAGAACTATCTCGACCTCGAGCAGGCGGCCGAGCTGATCCGCACCTACGAGGTCCAGTTCGTGCCCGGCCTGCTCCAGACCGACGCGTACGCGCGTGCCGTCATCAAGCTCGGCCACGCCACCGGCGGCCCGGAGGAGATCGACCGCCGGGCCCGGCTCCGGATGGCCCGCAAGCAGGTGCTGCACCGCGCCGACGCGCCCCGGCTCTGGGCCGTCCTGGACGAGGCGGTGCTGCTCCGGCCGATCGGCGGCACCGACGTGCTCCGCGAGCAGATCCGCCATCTGCTGGAGGTGTGCCGGTCGCCCCGGGTCCGGCTCCAGGTGATGCCGTTCGCGAAGGGCGGTCACGCGGCGCTGGGCGGCGCCTTCAGCATTCTGCGGTTCCCGCACGAGAAGCTGCCCGACGTGGTCTACATCGAACACCTCACCGGCGGCCTCTATCTGGAGAAACGCGACGAGGTGGACCGTTACGCGGCGGCCATCGGGCGCCTGTTCATCGAGGCGGAGCAGCCGGACCGTACCCCGGCGCTCCTCCAGCGGCTGCTGGACGACCTGGACGCCTCCTCGTAACCCTTGGTCTACCGATAAACGTCGCACAGGGCGCCCACAAGATCCACGGCTTCACTTCGGGGCGTGACCAGTGAACCCGTTACCGCCCGCCGTATCAGCCGCCGTGGCCTGCTCGCCGGTGGCCTGGGCCTGCTCGCCGCCGCCGGCGGCGGCAGCGCCTGGGCCCTCGACCGTTACGTCCTCGATCACGTGGAGGTGTCCGGCGCCTCCACCCTGACCGCGCAGAACGTGGTGGCGGCCGAGCCCGACAGCGGCGGCTCCGCCACCGCGACCTCCTACACCAGCGACACCGCGCGGATCTCCGTCGAGACGGTGACCACCGGGTCCGGCGACGACCGGGTGACCTACTTCGTGGCGGACGTACGGGTCAGCGACGCCACCATCGTCAAGTCGGCGTTCGCCGAGGACCGGTTCGGCGAGAACATCATCGCGAACCCGTCGGAGATCGCGGCCGGCGTGGGCGCGGTCCTGGCGATCAACGGCGACTACTACGGGTTCCGGGACACCGGCATCGTGATCCGCAACGGCGTGAAGTTCCGGGACGCGGGCGCACGGCAGGGGCTGGCCCTGTACGCGGACGGTTCGATGCGGCTCTACGACGAGACCACCACCAGCGCCGGCGAGCTGATCGCCGACGGGGTGTGGAACACGCTGTCGTTCGGGCCCGGGTTGGTCGACGACGGCAAGGTCATCGACGGGATCGACCGGGTGGAGGTGGACACCAACTTCGGCAACCACTCCATCCAGGGGAGGCAGCCGCGCACCGGCATCGGCCTGGTCGCCGCGAACCATCTGCTGTTCGTGGTGGCCGACGGGCGCAGCAGCGGGTACAGCCGGGGCGTCACCATGCCGGAGTTCGCGCGGATCTTCGCCGACCGGGGGGCGCGTACGGCGTACAACCTGGACGGTGGCGGCTCGTCGGTGATGGTCTTCCGGGACGAACTGGTCAACAACCCGCTCGGCAAGGGCAAAGAGCGGGGCACCAGCGACATCCTGTACGTCGCGGGCTGACCGCCGTGATCGTGCTGATTCCCGCGTACCAGCCCGACCAGCGGCTCACCGAACTCGTCGAACGGCTGGACCGTCACCGGGTGGTGGTGGTCGACGACGGCAGCGGTCACGCGTACGCCGAGGTCTTCGCGAAGGCCCACCGGGCCGGCGCCGAGGTGATCACGCTGAGCCGCAACCGGGGCAAGGGTTTCGCGCTCAGGACCGGGTTCGCGCACATCGAGGCCCGCCATCCGGGCGAGGACGTGGTCTGCGCGGACAGCGACGGCCAGCACCGGGTCGAGGACATCGAGGCGGTCGCCGCCCGGGTGCGGATCTGCGGCGCCGCCATGGTTCTCGGGGTGCGGCGCTTCACCGGCCGGGTCCCGGCCCGCAGCCGGTACGGCAACGCCGCCACCCGGATCCTGTTCCGCCTGATCACCCGTCTCGCGGTGACCGACACCCAGACCGGGCTGCGCGGCTATCCGGCCCGCACCCTGCCCTGGCTGGTCCGGGTTCCCGGGGACCGGTTCGAGTACGAACTGCGCCTGCTGCTGCGGGCCGCCCGCGAGCGCAGGGACGTCGAGGAGGTCGAGATCGCCACCGTGTACCTGGACGGCAACCGGTCGTCCCACTTCCGGCCGGTGATCGACTCGGCGCGGATCTACGGCCCGCTGTTCGCCTTCGCCGGATCGTCGCTGCTCGCCTTCGCGGTCGACGCCGCCCTGCTCGCCGGCTTCGTCGCCGTCAGCGGGCATCTGGCCGCCTCGGCGGTCGCGGCCCGCCTGATCAGCGCCACCCTGAACTACACCGTCAACCGCGGCGCCGTCTTCCGGCACGGCACTCCCGCGCCGCACCGTGAGGCCGCGCCGCGTTACGTCGCCCTCGCCGCCGTCTCGCTCGCCGCCAACGTGGCACTGCTGCACCTGCTGACGGCCGCGACCGGCTCGCTGGTGGCGGGCAAGCTGGCCACCGAGTCCGGGTTGTTCCTGGCCGGGTTCGCCGTCCAGCGGGCGTTCGTCTTCCGCCGCGGCACGGCCGGCCCCCGTCGCACCCGGATCGCAACCGAACGACAGCCGGCCGGCACCCGGCGCTGATCACTCTGGCCGCATGAGCGAAGCCTTGGGCGCCGTGCGGACCCGGCGGGTGGCGGCCTGGCAGGTCTGCCTGGCCGCCGGAGTGGTCATCATCGGGGTCTACTTCCTGCTGGTCAGCGCCGGTGTCCTGCCGATGGCCCAGGTGGCGCTCTACGTCAGCGCCAACGCCACGTTCGCGGTCTGTGCCCTGCTCCGGGCCCGGCGGCACCGGGGGATGCGGAGGATCCTCTACCTGCTGGCCGCGTCGGCGGTCGCCGGTGTCGTCGGCGATGTGCTGTTCTACTTCGACGCACTGATCCACGGCGAGCCGCCGTATCCCGGTGTGCCGGACCTGTTCTACCTGATCAGCTATCCCTTGATGGCGGCCGCGCTGCTGCTGGTCATCCGGCGGCGCACCCCCGGCTGGGACAGCGCCAGCATCATCGACGCGGCCATCGTGGCGATCGGCGCCGGCTACCTGGTGTTCCTGTTCCTGATCGTGCCGAACATCGACTTCTCGGACCGGTTCACCTCGCTGGTGTCGGTGTCGTACCCGGTCGGCGACCTGATGCTGATGGTCGTCGGCGCCCGGCTGATGCTCGGCGCCGGCCCGCGCACCACCTCGCTGCGGTTCATCGGCGTCTACCTCATGCTGGTGCTGTTCGCCGACAGCATGTACGGCATCCAGACCCAGCTCGACACCTACCAGGCCGGGAACTTCCTGGACGCGTTCTGGATGTCGGCGGGCTTCGTCTTCTCGGCCGCGGTCCTGCACCCGTCGGCCCCGCAACTCGTCGCCGCCTCCAACGCGGCCACGCCGGACGCCACCACCGGCCGCCTCGTCATCCTGGCGGTGGCCGCGTTGACGGCGCCGACGTCGATGGCGATCCAGCACTTCCGCAACGAACCCGAGTACCTGATCGCCGCGGCGGCCGTCTGCAACGTACTGTTCCTGCTGGTCATGGTCCGGATGGCGGGGCTGGTCCGGGCGCAGCGGCTGGCCGCCATCACCGACGGCCTCACCGGGCTGCGCAGCCGCCGCTACTTCGAGGAGGCGCTCGGCAACGAGGGCGCCCGCGCCACCCGCTACGGCGTGCCGTTCAGCGTGCTGCTGCTGGACATCGACCACTTCAAGAAGGTCAACGACACGTTCGGGCACGCCGGTGGCGACCGGGTCCTGGTCGAGGTCACCCACCGGCTGCGGGAGCTGATCCGCCCCGGCGACGTGGTCGCCCGCTACGGCGGCGAGGAGTTCGCGGTGCTGCTGCCCGACACCCGGCCGGACGAGGCCCGGGAGATCGCCGAACGGGTCCGCCGCGGCGTCGGCGTCGCCCCGATCGCGGTCTCCGAATCGCGCATGCACCGGGTCACCGTGTCGGTGGGCGTGGCCGGGATGCCCACCGCCGGATCCACCGACGAGCTGGTGCTGGCCGCCGACCGGGCCCTCTACGCCGCCAAGAACGCCGGCCGCAACCAGGTCGCCTGCGCGACCGAACCGGCCGAGCCGGCCCTCGGCCCGGTCGCCGCCTGACGGCTCCGTCCCGGAGGTGACCTGTGCCTCCCCTCCGGGACGGGCGCCGCACGGCAGAATCGTCGCCATGCGCTTCGGCATCCTCGGTCCCCTGTGGGCGGAACACGCGGACGGGACACCGGTCCCGCTCGGCGGGCCCCGCCTGCGGGCGCTTCTGGCGATGCTGCTGCTGGACGCCGGCCGCCCGGTCGGCATCGACCGGCTGATCGACGGCCTCTACGGCGACCGCCCACCGGCCGGTGCCGGCAACGCCCTGCAGTCCCAGGTGTCCCGGCTGCGGCAGGTGCTGCCGGTCGAGCACGGCCCGGCCGGCTACCGGCTGGCCGTTCCACCGTCCGAGGTGGACGCGCACCGTTTCACCGCACTCGCCGCCGACGGCCACCGGGCCCTGCGCGCCGGTGACCCCGCCCGGGCGGTGTCCGTGCTCCGCGAGGCCGTCGGCCTGTGGCGCGGCGACGCCCTCGCCGACGTCCGGGCCGCGCCGTTCGCGGCCGCCCACGTCACCCGCCTCACCGAACTGCACCTCACCGCCGTCGAAGACCTGCACGAGGCGATCCTGGCCGGCGCGCCGCCCACGCCCGGCGCGATCACCGAGCTGCGCGGCCTGATCGCCGCGCATCCGCTGCGCGAGCGTCTCCGGGTCCTGCTGATCCGTTCCCTCACGGCCGCTCATCGCACGGCCGAGGCCCTTTCGGCGTACGACGACGCGCGCCGGACCCTGGCCGGCGAACTGGGTGCGGATCCCGGCCCGGAGCTGGCCGCCGTGCACGCCGCCCTGCTCCGTCAGCCCCGGCCCGCGCCCGCGCCGCCGGTCCGGCCTGTTCACCCGGAGACCGGCGACGGACAGCGGGCACGGCCGCTCCCCCACCCGGAGACCGGCGACGGGCCGCGGCCACGTCCAACGGCCGGGACTCCGCTCCGGCATGGGGTGCCGAGTCAGCTGACCAGCTTCGTCGGACGGGACGGGGAGCTGGCCCGGGTGGCGGCCGCGTTGCGTACCGGGCGGCTGGTGACCCTGCACGGGCCGGGAGGCGTGGGCAAGACCCGGCTGGCCGCCGAGGTCGCGGCCCGGCACGACGGTGACGTGTACTTCGCCGAGCTGGCCGCCACCGGCCCCGGCGACGTCGCGGGGGCGCTGCTCACCGCCCTGGGTGTGCGCGATCCGGCGCGGCGGGACCCGGGCCGGCTGCCCGGCGCAGCGGAACGTCTGGCCGCCGCCCTCGCCGGCCGCCGCCTGCTGCTGGTGCTGGACAACTGCGAACACGTCGTCGACGAGGCCGCCACCCTGGCCGGTCATCTGCTCCCCCGGGCCCCGGGCCTGCGGATCCTCGCCACCAGCCGGGAGCCGCTCGGCATCACCGGCGAGATGCTGCACCCGGTCGGCGGCCTGCCGGTCCCGCCGGCGGACACCACCGACCTGACCGGTTTCGCGGCGGTGCGCCTCTTCGCCGACCGGGCCGCGGACGTCTCCCCCGGTTTCACCGTCACGCCGGCGAACGCCGCCGCGATCCGCGGCATCTGCCGCACCCTGGACGGCCTGCCGCTGGCTGTCGAACTGGCCGCGGCCCGTCTGCACGCGCTGCCGGTCGCCGAGGTCGCGGCCCGCCTCGACGACCGGTTCCGGCTGCTGTCGCGGGCCGGTCGCGGCGCCGCGGCCCGGCACCGGACCCTCCAGGCCGTCGTCGACTGGAGCTGGGATCTGCTCACCGAACCGGAACGTCTGCTGGCCCGCCGGTTCGCCGTCTTCGCCGGAAGCGCCACCCTGGAAGCGGTCGAGCGGGTGTGCGCGCCGGACGCGATCGGCCCGGCGGACGCACCCGCGGCCACACCGCACACCGGCCCCCGCCCGGACGGGCCCACCCCGGACACCACCGGTCCGGGCGGCACACCCGCCCCACAGGACGCCTTCCGGGCGCCCGCGACCACACCGCACACCGGCCCCCGTCCGGACGGGCCCACCCCGGACACCACCGGTCCGGGCGGCACACCCGCCCCACAGGACGCCTCCCGGGCGCCCGCGACCACACCGCACACCGGCCCCCGCCCGGACGGGCCCGCCCCGGACATCGTGGAGATTCTGGCCGGGCTGGTGGGCAAGTCGCTGATCGAGCGGGACGGCGAGCGCTACCGGATGCTGGAGACGATCCGCGTCTACTGTGCCGGGCGGCTGGACGAGGCGGGCGAGCGGGAACGGATGAACCGGGCTCATTCCGCGTACTTCCTGGATCTGGCGGCCGAGGCCGACCCGGTGTTGCGGACCGCCGGGCAGCTCGCCGCGCTGGAACGTCTCGACGCGGAGCGTGACAATCTGCACGCCGCGCTGCGGCGTGCCACGCCGCGGACGGCGTTGCGGCTGGTGGCCGCGCTCTCCTTCTACTGGTGGCTGCGCGGCCAGCGGGCGGAGGCCGCGACGCTGGCGCGGCTCGCTCTCGCGGCGGCCGGCCCGCAGCCGCCACCGGACCTCACCGAGGAGTACGCGATGTGCGTCTTCACGGTGGCGCTCGGCGGTTCCGGCCGCCCGGAGAGGCGCTGGACGGAGTTCATGCGCACGATGACCGCGCCGCCCCGGCAGCCGTTCCTGCTCTACCTGTCGGCGATGGCGGTCGGCCCGCCGGACGGCGACGCCGGCAGCATCGTGGAGCTGAACCGGCATCTGCGCGACCAGTTGAGCGGCGATCCGTGGAGCGAGGCCCTGGGCGCGATCGGCGGCGGCTGGATGGTGCTGTTCTCCGGCGCCGACCCGGCGCTGGCGGTGACCGAGTTCCAGGCCTCGCTCGACGGCTTCCGGGCCCTCGGCGAACGCTGGGGTGCCATGCTGGCCCTGTCCGGCCTGGCCGAGGTGGCCTCCTGGCGCGGTGACCCGGCCGCCGGGACGAAGCCGATCGCCGAGGCGTTGCGGCTGGCCGAGGAGCTGGGTTCCACGGTGGACGTGGCCGATCTGATCCGCGGCCGTGGTGAGGCCCGGCACGCGGCCGGTGACCGGGCCGGCGCGGCCGAGGACTTCTCCCGGTCGGTGGACCTGTCCCGGCAGGCGGGCGCGCCGGAGCTGACCGCGGCCGCGCTGCTGGGCCTCGGCTCGCTGGCTCTGGACCGGGGTGACCTGGCGGAGGCGTCGCGGCTGTGCTCGGCGGCGCTCGCCACCTGCCCGGAGGGCTGGTACAGCGCGGAGGGCACCCGGGTGGCGATCCTGGTGACGCTGGGCCGGGTCGCCGAGGCGGCCGGCGACCCGAAGGCGGCCGAGACCTGGTACCGGCAGGTGTTCACGATCCGCGGCGGGATGCTGGGTCTGCAGGTGATGGCGGAGGGTTTGGACCGGCTCGCGGCTCTGGCGGTGGCCGCCGGGCATCCGGAACGGGCCGCCCATCTGCTCGGCGCGGCCCAGGCCTTGTCGCTGCGCGGAGCGCCGAGGTCGTCGCGGGCGGGTGCGGAGACCGCGGCGGCCGCGCGGGCCGCGCTGGGCGATTCCCGGTACGCCGCCGCCGTGGCCCACGGCGGGTCCCTCACCCCGGAGCAGGCGCTCGCCCTCCCCGCCGCTTGAACACCCGGCCCCACCGCCGGAGGAGGCCGTCAGCCGGTGGGCTTCCAGATGGCGGTGTGGTACGCCGAGACGTTGTCGGCGGACAGCTCGGACCAGGCCACCGCGTTGCCGCTGCCGTGCACGATGCTGTGCCCGTCCACCGTTCCCAGCCGCCACAGCCGCTGCCCGGACAGTTCGTAGACGTACTGCCCGGCATCCCCGGACGCGCTGCCGTTGGACCAGGTCAGCAGGCTCGAGGTGAGGTTGACGTACATCGTCCAGGGTGCCGCGTGCTCCAGCGGGAAGGCGACTGCCTCGTTGTCCGCGGAGTCCCGGAGATAGAGGGTGGACCGCTCGTCCGACGGCGAGCTCACCACCCAGGCCAGACGTTCGCCCTCGGCCACCAGTTTGGAGACCTCCTGCTCGGCGCCGAGCGGGCCGGCGGCGACCGCCTGGTCATCGCCCGCCGGAGTCAGGCGGCGGATCTCGTAGCGGCCCTCGGGGAACCGGGGTGCGACGTCGTGGGATCGCACGTAGTACAGGTCGCTTCCCGCCGCCGCCGGGAACTTCGCCTGGTCGACCGCGACGTCCAGGGTGCCTTCGCCGGTCACCGGCCGCTTCATGACGCGCATGCCGAATTCGCGCTCGTCCTCGGTGGGGTAGGTGGTGGACCAGTACGCCGTACGGTCACCGATCACCGGTTCGCCGTTGCCCGGGCCGAGCGGAAGCCACGCCTTCGGTGCCATCGCGGCGGAGTCGCCGAGCAGGCGGGTCCGGCCGGTGGCCGCGTCGTACGCGTAGACGCGCCAGTCGAAGCGGTAGAGATCGGTGCTGGCCGTCTCGGCCCAGACCGCCACGCCGTCGCGTTCGGTGCCGCCGGCGGTCTGCCGCGGTGGCCCTCCGTAGCCGGCCGGCAGGGGGAAGGGGTGGAATCCACTGCCGTTCCACAAGCCGACCCGGCTCTGCCCGATGGCGACGGTCTCGTTGCCGGTCTTCGCCGGCGGGCTCATCGCGACCACCAGCTCGCCGGCCGCGGTCACCGCCAGCGGCTTGGTCGTGCGGCCGCCGTTCTGACCGGCCACGTAGTGCACGCGCTGCCACGGGCCGCGCGGCAATGCCTCACGCGCTTCCGTGGCCGGGACCGTCCGGGAGATCTTGAAGGTCTGGTCGGTGCGGGGCCCGGGCCCGGATCCCGCGGGCACAGCCGCGGAGGCCCCGGGCCGCGGCGTGGCGTCACCGCCGTCCTCCCGGCAGCCGGCGGCGGTCAGGACCACACAGACCGCCACGGCCGCCACCCCGATGACACGCATCCGGTTCACGGTACGGGTACGGGGTCGCGGTGTGGAGCATGGTGTGCGGTCAGGCGGCACTGGTTTGCCGGTGGCACTGGTGGTTCTGGTTGTGCCGGAGGGCTTCTTCGAGCTGGTCCTCGAGGATGATGATCCGGCAGGCGGCCTCGAGGGCGGTGCCGTGATCGACCATCTCCCGGGCTCGTGCGGCCAGGCGCAGCTGGTAGCGGGAGTAGCGGCGATGGCCGCCGGCGGACCGGAACGGGATGATCAGTTTCGCCTCGTCCAAGCGGCGCAGGAAATCCTGCGAGGCGCCTACGATCTCGGCGGCACGGCC
>NZ_JBFAMR010000093.1:0-26651 GCF_040656595.1 Actinoplanes sp. NPDC049802 | reverse complement strand
GTGGGGGGGGCGGGTACCGGTCCACCGCCCCCGCGCCCGGGTCCCCCCCCCCCCCCCCCGGCGGGGGCGGGCGGCCCCCGGCGGCGGGCCGTTCGCCGGGCGAGTTCAGCGTTTCTTCATGGTTTCGCCGCGTCGACCTCGAGACTGCCGGCCGATCGTGGTGCCGCAGCCGCGACATGACCATCAACCGCGGCGGAGGGAACCCGATGAGACGCAATCTTCTGCTGGGAGCGTTACTGCCGCTGTTCGTCGTGCTCGGCGCCGCGGGCGGCTACCTCGCGGCCGACGTCGGCGCCGCCGGCAGCCCCGGCGCCGCGCCGGCCCACGACCACGCGGCCGTGGCCGACGCACACGAGCACGCGGCTGTGACCGACGCACACGAGCACGCGGCTGTGACCGACGCACACGAGCACGCGGCTGTGACCGACGCACACGAGCACGCGGCTGTGACCGACGCACATGAGCACAACGCCCGGCTCGAGCCCGCTGCCGGGCCCACCACCACCGCGGCAGGTCACCACGACATGCCAGGCATGGGCGATATGCCAGCTATGGGTGATACGCCGGGGACCGACACCGGCGCCGCACCCGCCGCGAACGGGCACACCGGCGGCCACGACAGCGCCGGCACGGGGGTCTCGGCCACGGTACGCGGCACCGTCGTGACCGTCTTCGCCGCGATCAACGTGGCGATCCTGGCCGCCGCGGCCCTCGTACGCCGGAATCTCCCCACCGTCCGCCGCCGCCCGGGAGGTCTTCGATGAGCCTGGACACCACACCCCGCCCCGTCCCGCCGGTACCGCAGCCGCCCCGGCGCAACCTGCTGGACCGCCCTCTCATCGGCCGGGCGTTACGCAGCCGCTGGTATCCGGGCCTGTTCCAGTGGATCGCCGTCGCGGTCTTCGCCGTCGTGATGTGGCAGCTGCTGGCCGGCCCGCAGACCGCCCACGACAACCTCGGCACCGCCCTGGTCTGGGTGCTGTGGTGGCCGCTCATCCCGATCGTCTTCGTCGCCGTCGGCCGGTTCTGGTGCGCGGTCTGCCCGTTCGGGAAGCTGTCCGACCTGGTGCAACGCCTCGTCGGAGCGCAACGTCCGGTGCCACGGTTCCTGAAGAGGTACGGGATCTGGCTCATCGACGCCCAGTTCATCCTGATCACCTGGTCCGACCACATCTGGGGCATCGTCGAGTCCCCGTGGGGCACCGGCGTGCTCCTGCTCCTGCTGATCACCGCCGTCATCGCCTCGGGCGCCTTCTTCCAGCGCCGCACCTTCTGCCGCTACCTGTGCTTCCTCGGCGGCATGTCCGGCAACTACGCCCAGGTCGGCGCCCTCGAACTGCGCGCCGACCCCGACATCTGCCGGACCTGCACCGCCCGGGCCGTCTGCTTCAACGGTGGCGACAAGGCCCCGGCCTGCCCCCTGTTCGAGTTCCCCCGCACCATGGAGTCCTCGGCGAACTGCAACCTGTGCGCCAACTGCGTCAAGAACTGCCCCAGCGGCGCCATCCGCATCACCGCGCGCACTCCCAGCCGGGAGCTGTGGACGGTCCGCAACCCGAGGATCGAAGCGTCGTTCCTGGCCATGGCCATCATGGGAATCGTCCTGATCCAGAACCTGACGATGCTCCAGGTCTGGCAGAACGTACTGGCCTGGATCGACGAGGTCACCGGGATCACCAGCTACCCGGTCATCTTCACCCTGGCCTTCGTGGTCGCCGTCGGCGCGCCCGTCACCGCACTGTGGGCCGCCTCAGCCGTCGCCGCTCGCCGCGGCACTGCCGGCACCGCCACCATGTTCGCCCGTTACGGGTACGCGCTGATTCCCCTCGACATCGCCGGCCACATCGCGCACAACCTGTTCCACCTGCTCGCCGAAGGCAAGTCCGTCGCCTACACGGCCGTCATCGCGTTCGGCGGCGCCCGGCCCGACGGCTCCGCCGCCATCGTCAGCGCCGATGTCATCCCCTATCTTCAGTACGCCGTTCTCGCGCTCGGCATCGCCGGTTCCGCCTACGCCGTCCACCGCATCACCACAAGCCGGCCGGGCACCGGCTCCCGCGGCACACTCGCCCGGCAGCTTCCGTTCCAGGCAGTCGTAGCCGTGTTCGCCGCCGCGAACCTCCTGCTGTTCGCCCTGCCCATGGCCATGCGCATGTGACTTCCTCCCCGCCTCAAGGACTCCGTTGGGTGACTCGCAAATCGGACAGCGGGCTGCGCTGACCAAGCCGCCGACCGGGGGCGGACATCGGCGATTTTGCATTCCGTCCAGCCGGTTAGGTCGTTTACCAACGGAGTCCTGAAGGACGGGGGATCCCGACGGGCCTCCGGTGACAGGACCCTAGCGGCGCCCTGCCGCCCTGGTGCCCTGCCGCCCTGCCGCCCTGGTGCCCTGCCGCCCTGGCGGCCTGCTGCCCTGCTGCCCTGCCGCCCTGCCGCCCTGGTGCCCTGCCGGCCTGCCGCCCTGCCGCCCTGCCGCTCCGCACCCTGGCACCCTGGCGTCCGATGGGCGGAGGGCCGCGTCCAGGGCAATGTGTGCTCGGAGAACACGACACCCGTTGTGGGGGTCACGACACCCGTTGCGGGTGTCACGTCTGCCGAACACAGATAGCCGAAATCCGTGACCCGCCTCCCCGGACGGGGACTCGTCGCCGCGTCCGCGGCCAGCCGGTGAACGTGATAGCGGTTGCGTGCGACGGCCGGCCGGTGCCACACGGTGCAGTTCACGGGGCAGCGTCAACAGCGATCGCCGGGGAGCCACTGCGGCCGGCCGGGTCGCTTCGCCGGTCTTGCCCAGCAACGAGCACACCGTTCACGCAACGCCGTCTACATGCGCAAACACCGCAACGGACGAGTCTTCAACGGTCACCGATCGCCGGTCACCGGTCACCGGTCACCGAATCCCTGATCCACATCCGGTCCCCGCTACCCCGCACCCACGTCGTGAGGCCTGAAAAGGCAGGGCCGGACATGCGCTGGTAGCGAGCCTTTACTGATAAGCCAGCAGCGCTGCCTCAGACCCGCCGAAACTCCACAGCCGGCCACCAGCGCTGTCTCCGGAGCCTGGAAAGAGCGCTGAGGACCAGCCACACCAGACCGGCCACACGCGGACGGTCCCGCGGCGCCGGGTGGCCCCTACGCTGGGCGGGTGGGGGTGACGGCGCGCAGGACACGACCGAGGACCAGGCCGATGGGGAGGGCCAGGAGGACCAGGACGATGTCCTCGTCGGCGGCGTTGACCGGCGGGTTGGCGGCCAGCACGGTGAACGGTGTGCCGAGACGCAGCATGATGCTCGCCAGCATGAGCGGCATCCACATCACCGGCAGCACGACGGCGGCGATGACGGCTGCCCCGACCAGCGGGTAGTCACCTCCACCGCGGGCAAGCTCGGCGACCACGGCCACGAGCAGCGCCGTGAAGGCGAATACGCCGAGCACCCGGCCCGCGGACGGCTGCGGGGAGAGATGGCGCAGCAGCGGTGGCGCCGCCGCCAGGACGACTCCGGCCGCGACCGTCGTGGCGGCGCGGAAGCCACGGAGGGTGCCGGCGGCGGCTCCGGCGGCGACGGCCACCAGCGCGAGCAGGAACGCGACCGCGGCGCTGCCCACGTGGAGGGCGGTCTCGGTGTCGGTCGGCGATTCGGTCAGTGTCACCAGGCCGGACGCTACGGCGGCGACGGCGCCGACGGTGAGCAGCGTCGCCGGGCGGGGCGTGCCGGGGAGCGCCCACGCGACGGCGCAGCCGGCGACGGCCACCAGGGCCGCGCCGGCCGCGAGCGGAACGGTGCCGGAGGCCTGGTCGATCCGGTCCAGGCCGAGGTCGGCTGCCAGCCAGAGGAGGCCGCCGAGGCACACGGCGCGGGTGGCGCGGCGGTCGGCGCGGGCGACCACGATCAGCACGAGGATCACCGCGATCAGCGCGCCGAAGCGCAGTTCGCGGGCCCAGTAGGTGTTGTTCTCGCCGATGGCGTGCGGACCGGTCGGCTCGCTCAATGGCTGGAGGACGGTCACCCCGATCGCCCACGCCATCGCTGACAGGGCCGCGAGCGGCAGGAGAACGAGCCGTTCCGCCGTGGCGAGCCATCCGTCCGGCCTGACGGCGGTTACTGGGCGGTCCCGGGGTTCCATGGCGGCACACGCTACCGAAGTCCAAGATCAGCGACGAGGCTGTGCCGCCACCACCACGCACGCAATCGGACAGCACGAGCCGGTCCGCGAAGGAGGATGTCGCGAAACGGTCAAGCGGTCACGTCGGTCAGGTCGCGCAGGATCTCGGAGGCGGTGACCGGATCCAGGGTGCCGAGTGACAGTGTCTTGTCGTCGGTCACGTTCCAGTGGCCGGCGCTGCCGTCGTGCAGGTAGATCGCGACCAGCTTCTGCTCGGGTTCGTAGCCGAGCTGCCCGACGATCCCGGGATCGAGGTGGACGGTCAGGACCTTGCCCGGGCCGGCCGCCCGGTCGAAGCCGTGCTGGATCCCGGCGTTCAAGGCTTCATGCCGGCTCCACCCGCGCCGGTCCAGCATGATCACCTTGGTCGTCGCCACGGTGACGCCTTCGAACCGCGTCAGCCGCCCGGTCGCCCGCTCCGCTTCGGTGAACGCGTGCACCGGCCGCCCGAGTTGTGGGAACGGCTGGAGGATCTCGTAGTCGGCGAACACCTCGGCCCACCCGGCGACGTCCTCCCCCAGGTGCAGGGGATGCGCGACCCCCAGCACGTCGTCGTCACCGACCTCGACCGGTTCGTCGTCGACGCCCGCGAAGCTGCGGTCCTCGGCGATCCGCAGCGCGCCGAGGACCGCTCCGTCCTCGCCGAAACGTGCCCAGACGAGACGCCGCCCGATGTGCCACATCAGCGGATGCTCGGCGAACAGGCGCCGGAACTCCGCCCCGGTCCACCGCCGGCCGTCGACCATGGCCCGTTCCAGACGGCGGACCTGCTCGGCCGAGATCTTGCGCACCTCCCGTTTCAGGGCGGTGAACCGCTGGTAGGCGGCCTCGCCCAGCTCCGCGTCGTCGCGGGCCCCGGGTTTGGGCAGCGCTTTGAGCCGCTTGCCGTCCTCGTCGGCGACGAACGGCCGCAACTGCTCGTCGAACCCGACCACGAACCGCCGCGGCCCGTAGTCGAGGCGCAGGCTGCCGTCGGCGTCCAGCCCGAAGTCGGGGACCAGCCGGTCGGCCAACTGCTCGGTGGTGAGGCCGAGCGCGTCCGCGACCTCGGTGATCCGTTCGGCGGCGGCGTGACGCAGGGGCGTGGACTTGGCTTTCTGCGAGATGCGGTGCAGGTGCATGAGGGCCCCGTCGGTGCCGATGCCGACCAGCACGGACAGTCCGGCGACGGCTTTGGCGTGCCATCCCTCGGTGGGCCAGGTCATGATCAGCGGGGTGATCCGGCCGGCGATCTCGTCGTTGCCGGTCTGCGCGACCGCGTCGAGGACCCAGCCGTCCTTGGCGGGGCCTCCGATGGTCTGCCACATCTCGAACAGCGCCCAGCCGAATTCGGCGAGGTCGGCCGGTTCGACGGCCTGCCGGACCAGGTCGAGTCCGGCGTACGGGTCGTCGGGTCGGGAGATCATCAGCATCAGGACGATGTTGGCGGCGGCGTCGGGGGGCAGGGCGCCGGAGCCGTCGCGCAGCCGCACCGGGGGGAGCAGGCCGGGTGCCACCCACTGTGGTGGCGTGGGCATCCGGCTCGGGAGGGCCAGCAGCGGGTCGGCGGTGAACAGTGTCTCCACCGCGGCGGCGGCCTGCGGACCGTACCCGGCGGCGGCTTCCCGGATCTGCTCGGTGTGGCCGTGGTCGTGCAGGAGGAGCAGGGCGCGCTCGGCCTGGCGGCGGGCGTTGCCGGTCTTGCCGAGGGCGGCCGGGACGAGCGCGCGAGCGGCGGCCGCCGGATGCCGCAGCAGCCACTCCCGGGTGATGCGGCGCATCGACTTGAGCCGCGCCGACCAGTCCGCCATCTGTGCCGCCACCTGGGGGGAGGTGAACGGCATGAGCAGCGGGCCGTGGTCGGCGGGCGCCGCCCGGGCGACGGTCAGCAGCGTGGGCAGCAGGTCGGTGCCGAGCCGGGTCGCGGTGGCCGCGAGCCACTCGGGCGAGTGGTAGTCGGCGCGTGGCTTCCACCGGGCGAGTGTCGCGCCCACCAGGTCTTCCGGGGCCCGGGTGAAGAACAGGCCGGGTTCAGACGCCCAGCGGCGGGTGCTGTTGATCACCTTCTCGGCGACGGCGGGCCAGTCGGTCCCGGGCTCGTCGCGGTACCACCGGGCCTTCTCCGCCCAGTCCTCCCGCTCGCCCGCGAGCCAGTCCACCCGCGCCGTATCGGTGCAGGTGAGCCCGGGGACGACGGGTGGTTTGGCGGCTTTCTTCCGGCTCTGCCACGGTGGGTCGGCCAGCACCGGCGGCACCGCGGACGCCGAAGCGGTCGCCACCTCGGTCCGGTCGGCCGCGGCGGCCCGCACCCGTCCGGCGGCCTCCGGGCTGAGCAGCGGCAGGGCCTCCTCGACCAGGTCGAGGTGGTTCATCACGTGGACGCGCAGCAGTTCGTCGCCGGCTTCGGCGAGGACGCGGACGGCCCGGGCCGGGAACCGCTCCACCGACTTCAGCAGGGCCGCCTTGATGGTGCGCCGGGCGGAGCGGGACAGCAGGCCGCGCATGACGTCGTCGCCGGGCAGCACGGCCAGGGTCGAGAGGAGACGCGGGACGGCGCCGCTCGACTGGTAGCGCACGTGCTCGTAGTCGATCCAGTGGAACAGCACCGGCGCGACGGCCGGGCCGACGCCGTCGACGAGGGTGATCACCAGTTCGTCGGCGGCCGCCTCGATGAGGTCGATCATGGGGGCGAGCTCGGCGGCCTGCGCGAAGGTCATCACCGAATAGATCAGCATCGCGGCCCGGCGATGATCCTTGTCGGACACCGTGTCGGCGATGTCGCGCTCCACCCAGTCGGCTCGGGGCACCAGCACCGAGCATGCGGCCCGGGCGAGCGCCGACCCCGCGCAGTGGCCCGCCACTGCGGCGAGGACCTCCGCGAACTCCTCGTCCGGCGCGGACGCGAGCGCTGCCCGGACCCTCAACAGCGACCGCAGGCTCGGCAGCGAGTCGGCATGGCGGTCGGTCGCCAGCCGGCGCCGGATTCCCGGGTCGGCGGTGGGGGCGTTGTGCCAGTCGGGCGGCAACCTGTCGTCGACGATCAGCAGCTCCGACATCTCGACCGCGGCGAGCGCCGCGAACCGGAGCCCGTGCCGGTCGATCCAGGCGTCGGCCAGCGTGGCCCCATCCACCACACCACCGTGCCGGCCACTCATCGCGGCAGCGGCCGCGGCCGCCCCGAGCGGGTCGGCGCCGCCGGCGAGCCACCCGGCGGCCGCCGACCGGATGTCCTCCGGGGTGGAGGCGGCGGCGAGAACCCGGGTCACCTCATGGCGCCGCTCGGCGAGGAGCCGGTCGATGCGGGCGCGCGCCTGCGGGTCGGCCACGCAGGGCCGGGTCGCGGCGCCGCCGCGGCGCGGGTGCAGGTGCTTCAGCCAGGAGTCGGGCAGGACGAACGCGTCCTCCGAGGCCACCATGTTCTCCACCGTCTGTTCCACGCCGCGCAAACTACTTCCCGGGTACGACATTTAGCTTTGGTGTTGGGCGACGGACTGCCGCCGGGTCCGTCGGGCGCCCGGATACCGAGCAGCAACTCGGTTGCGACGTTGCCGGTGACCGTGGCACGGTGCGGACCCTGATCCCTTCTGTTCCGAGGCCCTGGTGACGATCTACTTCTACGGTGCCGACGAGGTTCCGTACGGCTGCTTCTCGAACTTCTCCGCCCACGGCTTCGATCTGGACGGCTGCTGGTGGCCGACGTCGGAGCACTACTTCCAGGCGCAGAAGTTCGCCGGCGCACGCCATGCCGACCTGATCCGCCGGGCGGCCACGCCGCTAGGCGCCGCGCGGTTGGGTCGCGATCGGTCCAGGCCGCTGCGCCGTGACTGGGATCGGGTCAAGGACGACGTGATGCGCCGGGCGGTTGCGGCCAAGTTCGCCGCCCACGCCGACATCCGCGCGGTCCTGCTGGGCACCGGTGACGAGGAGATCGTCGAAGACACCGACGCCGACCATTACTGGGGACGTGGCCGGTCCGGAGTCGGCAGGAACATGCTCGGCCGGATCCTGATGCGCACTCGTACCCGGCTTCGCGCCGGCCAGGCACCTACCGGCGACAGGGTTCCTGGCGACGCCCGCTCACCGGAAGCGGATATTTGATCATGCGGCTTGGGCGAGAGATCCGGGGGAACCGCCCGGCAGGGGTGTCCCCACCGAGGATCTTGCCAGGACGGTTGTCGAATCCGGCGGCCACCGCGACCGGGTCCTCGGTGGTGTGGCGGTCGGTGAACCGCGGTGTCCGCTGCGCGCGGCTGCGACGGCGCTCGCGGTAGGTACGGCCGGTGCGCAGCAACGGCGATGACGGACAGTGAGGGAACGACTTCCCGGGCCATCGGGTGAACGGCCGTGCCCGGCGCGGCCGGGCGGAATCCCGCCGCCGAACCAGAGACGGCGGACTGACTCCTCGCTGGGTCAGCCCGCCCGGGTGCCGGAAGAGGCGAAGCGGCTCAGGTAGGCCCCGGCACGCCGGCGAAGGACGTGCTGGTAGGCAGCCATCCCCGCGAATCCGGACATGGTCGCGAAGGTGACCACCCCATGGGTGAAGGGCCGCCCCTCGCTGATCTCGCCGGCCAGACGGACCGCGTTCACTACGGCACAGCCGGCGAAGACGAACGGCAGGAAGCGCCCGGTCCGGTGCAGCCGGGCGGCCTCGCCGACCGCCATCGTCTGCTCCCCCGGAGCAAGCTCGGTGCCGTCACGGATGGCGCGCCTGATCCGCCGCCGCATCGCGGGATCGCCGACGGGGCGGCTGAGCCCCCAGATCGCCACGCCCGAGATCAGGAGAAGAAGGAGCGAGGAGAGACCCACCACGAGTACGGGTATCCACGGCGATTCCGGCCGTTCCCCGACGAGGAAGCCCAGGACGAGCGCCCCCACCGTGGTCACCGCGACGAACGCGACCACGGCTCGCATCTGCCGGGCTGGGTCCACCCCAGACTGCTGCCCGGCCCCGCGACCGGGCAAACCCGCCAACGGGCCGAAAAAGTCCCAGGCGGCACGCCAACGGGTCGAAAGAGACCCAGGCGGCACGCAACGGGCCGAAAAAGTCCCAGACGGCACGCCAACGGGCCGAAAGAGACCCAGGCGGCACGTCAGCGGGTGAAGAGGGCCTGCCAGCGGGTGGGCAGGCTGGTTCCGGCGGCGTCGACCCGGGTGACCGACACCGCCCGCAGGCCGTCGGCCGCGAACGCGCCGATCTCGTCGCGGGTGAGCGGCCAAGGTGGCCCGGACCCGTCGCTGTCGACGCGGCTGGTGGCGGCGGCGAGCACGATCAGCAGCCCGCCGGGTGCTACGAGGGCGCCGATCGCGGCGATCGCCCGTGCCCGGATGCCGACGGGCAGCGCCTGGACGTTGTTGCTCTCCAGGACCAGGTCGAAGCCGTGCCGCCAGTCTTGCGGCGGCGCGAGCAGATCGGCGACCACATACTCGACCGGGCTTGCCGGGTGCCGTGTACGGGCCAGGTCGATGGCGGTGGCCGAGATGTCAAAAGCGGTCACGGCGTAGCCGAGCGTGCCGAGGTGCTCGGCGTCGCGCCCGGGGCCGCAGCCGACCACGAGGGCACGGCGGCCGTCTCCGGCGGGCAGGTCGAGTGCTCGCAGGTGGGCGCTGGGCGCGGCCACGTCCCAGGGCACTTCGGCCTGGCCGTCGCGCGCTTGCGCGTACAGTCGCTCGAACCAGCCGGTGGGGTCGCCTGCGGCGAGGGAGGCGACGGCCAGGCGCCGGGCATCGGCCGCCGAGGGCGAGGCGGTCATCGGGGTACGACCCGGCGCAGTTCGCGCAGGGCCTGGCGGCGCACGTCGCCGGTGAGGGTGTCGATGTAGAGGCGGCCGTCGAGGTGGTCGGTCTCGTGCTGGAGGGCCCGGGCCAGGAAGCCGGTGCCCTCGATGACGACGGGCGATCCGTGCTGGTCGAAGCCGCGGGCGACGACCGACTCGTACCGCCGGGTGGGGAAGCCCATGCCGGGCAGCGACAGGCAGCCCTCCTCGTCGGTCTGCTCGCCGGTGAGGTCGCTGAGCACCGGGTTGACGAGGTGGCCGATGCGGCCGGCGACGTTGTACGAGAACACGCGCAGGCTGACACCGATCTGTGGTGCGGCGACGCCGGCGCGCCCGGGTTCGCGGACGGTGTCCTCCAGGTCGGCGACGAGGGCGCGCAGTGACGCGTCGAAGCTGGTGACCTCGTCGGCGGGCGTGCGCAGGACCGGGTCACCGAAGAGTCGAATAGGCCGTACTGTCATGCCCTGAAGGCTATCGGGTCGTTACGCGAACAGGGCGGGCCGGTCGCTGACCAGCATCTGCCGGAGTTTGATGAGCGATCGCCGGGTCTGGCTCTTGACCACGGTCACCGGCACTCCCAGTTCTTGGGCGACCTGTTCCACGCTGTGGTCGGCGAAGTAGCGCAGCATGACGATGGCGCGGTCGCGGGCGGGCAGCCGGGCGAGGGCGTCGAGCATGGTGAGGCGCAGTTCGGGGTTCATCGAGTAGGCGGGTTCGCGCGGTTCGCCGGCGAGTGTCTCGGTGGAGCTGCGGCGGCGCCGGTGGTCGAGGTAGACGCGCAGGAGCACGCGCTGCGCGTACGCGATGAGGTTGTCGCTGTCGACGGCCCGGTCCCAGCTGAGGAAGAGCTTGGTGAGGGTGGTCTGGGTGAGGTCCTGGGCCAGGTGCCAGTCCCGGCACAACTGGAAGGCGCTGCTGTGCAGGCGGGCGGTGCTGGTCTGGGCGAATCCCGTGAAGTCCACCTCGAGGCGGATGCCGGAGACCGGTGGATCGAGCGTGTCTAGCATGTCCGCGATGTCGCCTCTCTGCAGCCATCACGGCACCTCTTCACGCCATTGTGGACGTCTCGGTGCCGCGCGTGCGTCAAATTACGCGCTCAGCCCCCTGCCAGGGGGGCGGATGCCGACAGTGGCACGCAATAGGTAGAGACGGCTCGGAGAGAGCTAGGAGACCGCTGTGGGTGGCTGTCCGCGCAGCGCGGCCCGCAGGGGGCCGGCTTTGGCGGCGGCTTCGGCGACTTCGGCGGCCGGGTCGCTGTCGATGGTGATGCCGCCGCCGGCCCAGGCGTGCACGCGGTGGCCGTCGACGGCGACGGTGCGGATGCTCAGGCCGAGGTCGAGGTGGTCGTGGCCGAGCCAGCCGAGGGCGCCCATGCTGACGCCGCGGCCGACGGGTTCGAGGGCGGCGATCTCGGCGAGGGCGGCGAGTTTGGGGGCGCCGGTGACGCTGCCGCCGGGGCAGACGGCACGCAGCAGGCCGGCGAGCCCGACGTCGCCGTCGAGGGGGGCGGAGACGACGGATTCGGCCTGCCAGAGGCCGGCCCATCGGCGTACGGCGAACAGCTCGTCCACGCGCACCGGCCCGGTTCCGGGCAGGCGGGCGAGGTCGTTGCGTTCCAGGTCGACGATCATGACGTGTTCGGCGCGTTCCTTGGTGGAGGCGAGCAGTTCGCGGCGGCCGTCGCCGGTGGCGGGCCGGGTGCCTTTGATGGGCCGGGTGATGATCCGGCCGGCGCGGACCTCGACGAGGGTCTCCGGGGAGGCGGTGGCCATGGCCCAGCCGTCGCCGGTGAGGATGCCGCCGTAGCGGGCGCCGGGCAGTGCGGCGACGCGGCGCAGCGCGGGGCCGGGGTCTCCGGTGTAGGCGGCGGAGGCGTGCCCGACGACGTTGACCTGGTAGACGTCGCCGCGGGCGATGGCGTGCCGGACCTGTTCGACGGCGTGGGCGTGGTCGGTGGGGCTCCAGCTGTCGCGCCACGGTCCCAGCGACCAGGAGTCCCCAACCGCAAAGTCGTGGTATTTCGTTGAATGTCCGTAAACTACGGCGTAAACGTCGGGAATGCCGGGCACGGGGGTGGGCGCTCCGAGCATCCCTCCGGCCATCACGCATCCGGCATCCGCCGACACGTAGAGTGCCGCCCCGCAAATCGCGCCATCGCCGATCGTCTGGTTTTTGTCACCCGTTCGGCCGAGGTTCCGCACCGGTAGTCCGTTGCCGGAGAGGAACCCGGCGAGAAGCTCGGCAGGGTCGCCGGGATCACCCCGATGCCAGCGAAAGACGCTCAACACGTCGTGACGTGCGCCGCAGCCCGCCGGAGCGCCCGGCGGCGGCCCGAACGGAGGTTGCGGAGAGTGGTCAACGGCCCCGCTGCCGTGGACCATCGGAGCCGAGGAGGCGGACACCGGCGCCGTCACTGGGTCGAACCAGTGTCGTTCGATGTGAGGTAACGTTCGTCACCGCGTTTGTGAACCATCACACAGCCCCCAACGGAGATCCACCGATGTGCCAGCACCTGAACCCATGTCCCCCCGCCGACGCCACCGACCGTGAGGCCGCCCGCATCATCGCAACCTTCCGAGAACAGGGCTGGAGCCTGCTCTGCAACGGCGTCATCGTCTTCGACGACACCGGCGAGCTGCTGCCGGACGGCACCATGATCGAACCGCACCGCGGCCCGGCGGTGCACGCCCTGGCAGCCTGACCCGTCACCGATCACGCGACGCAGCGTAATCAATCGACGGCTACGAAGGCGGCGCAGGCCGCGATCGAGGACGACCGCGACCTGCGCGACTGTGCGACCGCTCCTCAGTCTTCGAACGCCTCCGGCGACGGGCACGAGCAGACCAGGTTCCGGTCTCCGTAGGCCCCGTCGATCCGGCGCACCGGCGGCCAGTACTTCGCCGTCCGGTCCACACCCTCCGGGAAACCGGCCACCGAACGTGAATACGGGTGGTTCCACTCGTCCGCCGTCACCGCCGACGCCGTGTGCGGCGCGTTGGCCAGCGGGTTGTCGTCCTTGGGCCACACCCCTGCCGCCACCTGGTCGATCTCGCCCTTGATCGCGATCATCGCGGCGATGAAGCGGTCCAGCTCCGCCAGATCCTCGCTCTCCGTCGGCTCGACCATGAGGGTGCCGGCCACCGGGAACGACATGGTCGGCGCGTGGAAGCCGTAGTCGATCAGCCGCTTGGCCACGTCGTCGACCGAGACGCCGGTCGCCTTGGTGATCGGGCGCAGGTCGAGGATGCACTCGTGCGCGACCAGGCCGTGCTCCCCCGTGTACAGCACCGGGTAGTGCTCGCGCAGCCGCGCCGCCACATAGTTGGCCGCCAGCACCGCCGACGCGGTCGCCGCCGCCAGGCCGTCCGGGCCCATCATCCGGATGTACGCCCACGAGATCGGCAGGATCCCGGCCGAGCCGTGCGCCGCCGCCGACACGGCGTGGTGGTCGCCGTCGAGAACCGGGTCGCCGGGCAGGAACGGGGCCAGGTGCGCGCCGACCGCGACCGGTCCCACGCCGGGGCCGCCGCCGCCGTGCGGGATGCAGAACGTCTTGTGCAGGTTCAGGTGCGAGACGTCCGCCCCGAACCTGCCGGGCCGGGCGTAGCCGACCAGCGCGTTCAGGTTGGCGCCGTCCACATACACCTGGCCGCCCGCGTCGTGCACCTTGGCGCACAGGTCGGCGATCGAGGTCTCGTAGACGCCGTGGGTGGACGGGTAGGTCACCATGATCGCCGAGAGCGCGTCCCGATGGTTCTCGATCTTGGCGTCCAGGTCGGCCATGTCGATGTTGCCGTCGGCGTCGCAGGCCACCACGACGACCCGCATGCCGGCCATCACGGCGGACGCCGCGTTGGTGCCGTGCGCGCTCGACGGGATCAGGCACACGTCCCGGTGGGCCTCGCCACGGGACCGGTGGTAGCCGCGGATCGCCAGCAGACCGGCCAGCTCACCCTGCGAGCCGGCGTTCGGCTGGACGCTGACCGCGTCGTAGCCGGTGATCTCGGCGAGCCATTTCTCCAGCTGGGCGACGAGATGTTCGTAGCCGGCCACCTGTGACTCGGGCGCGAACGGGTGGATGTCGGCGAAGGAAGGCCAGGTGATCGCCTCCATCTCGGTGGTGGCGTTCAGCTTCATCGTGCACGAGCCCAGCGGGATCATGCCGCGGTCCAGCGCGTAGTCACGGTCCGAGAGCCTGCGCAGGTAGCGCAACATGCTCGTCTCGGAGTGGTGGGTGTTGAACACCGGGTGGGTGAGGTAGTCGCCGGTGCGCTCCAGCGCGGCCGGAATCGAGCGGCCCGCGGAGGCCGGCTCCCCGGACACGTAGGCGCCCGCGACGGCCACACCGAACGCGTCCCAGACCCGGCGCACCTCGGACTCCGTGGTGGTCTCGTCGCAGGAGACCGACACGTGGTCGGCGTCGACGAGGCGCAGGTCGATGCCGTACTTGGCGGCGCCGGCCAGGACGGCCCCGGCCTTGCCGGGGACGTGGGCGAGCACGGTGTCGAAGAAGTGCTCGTGCACCACGGTCACGCCGTCGACGGCACGCAGCCCGGCGGCCAGGCGGGTGGCGCTCTCGTGGGTGCGCCGGGCGATGGCGCGCAGCCCGGCCGGGCCGTGGTAGACCGCGTACATACTGGCCATCACGGCGAGCAGCACCTGTGCGGTGCAGATGTTGCTGGTCGCCTTCTCCCGGCGGATGTGCTGCTCACGCGTCTGCAGCGCGAGCCGGTAGGCGCGGTCGCCGTCGGCGTCCTTCGAGACACCGACCAGACGCCCGGGCAGCGACCGCTCCAGGCCGTTGCGCACCGCCAGATATCCGGCGTGCGGGCCACCGAAGCCCAGGGGTACGCCGAAACGCTGCGTCGTCCCGGCCGCGATGTCGGCGCCGATGTCCCCCGGCGAGCGCAGCAGGGTCAGCGCCAGCAGGTCGGCGGCGACCGTGACCAGGGCGCCCTTGGCGTGAGCGGCCTCGACCAGGGGCGCATGGTCCCGGATCCGGCCCGAAGCGCCCGGGTACTGCAGATGCAGCCCGAAGTAGTCCTCCGGAAGGTCCGCGCCGGCGTCGAGGTCGACGATCCGCACGTCGATGCCGAGCGGTTCGGCGCGGGTCCGCAGCACCGACAGGGTCTGCGGGAACGTGTCGGCGTCCACCGCGTACACGTTGCTCTTGTTCTTGGAGGCGCGGCGCGCGAGAGTCATCGCCTCGGCGACGGCCGTGGCCTCGTCGAGCATCGACGCGTTGGCCGTGGCCAGCCCGGTCAGGTCGGTGACCATGGTCTGGAAGTTGAGCAGCGCCTCGAGGCGGCCCTGGCTGATCTCCGGCTGGTACGGCGTGTACGCCGTGTACCACGCCGGGTTCTCCAGCACGTTTCGCCTGATCACCGCCGGGGTGACCGTGCCGTAGTAGCCGAGGCCGATCATCGGGGTGGCCACCACGTTGCGCCCGGCGATGGCGCGCAGCTCGGCGATCGCCTGCTCCTCGGAGATGCCCGCGGGCAGGTCGAGCGTGCCGGTGAACCGGATCGACGACGGGATGGCGGCGTCCATCAGCTGTTCGGCGGAACCGAACCCGATCGCCTTGAGCATCTGTGCCTGCTCGTCGGAATCCGGGCCGATGTGGCGGGAGACGAACGGGGACGGCATGGGCGACTCCAGCGAGTGAGAAGGTCGAGAAACAACCTCCCCCTCTGTCATACCCAGACCGCGGCATTTCAGAGTCACCACCGCACACGGTCCTTTTGCCTGAAAGTTTCCGGGGAGGATTTGCCTCTTCGGCGCCCTAAGGTCTCTCCCGCGTGCACCTCACAACCTACCAGCGCACATGGGCCGGGCCGGGAGTCCTAGGGTGTGCGATGTGACGTACTTCCCTGCCGCCGGCCGCTACGGCGAGATGGTCTATCGACGTGCTGGTCGCAGCGGTCTCAAGCTTCCCGCCATCAGCCTCGGTCTCTGGCACAACTTCGGTGACGCCCGCCCCATCGACCGTCAGCGCGCCATCGTCCGCCGCGCCTTCGACCTCGGGGTCACCCACTTCGACCTGGCCAACAACTACGGGCCGCCGCCGGGAAGCGCCGAGACCAACTTCGGCACCATCCTCAACAGCGACCTCAAGCACCACCGCGACGAGCTGGTCATCTCGTCGAAGGCCGGCTACACGATGTGGGACGGCCCGTACGGCGACTGGGGCTCCCGCAAGTACCTGGTGTCGTCGCTGGACCAGTCGCTGAAGCGGATGGGCCTGGACTACGTCGACGTCTTCTACCACCACCGGCCCGACCCGGAGACCCCGCTCGAGGAGACGATGACCGCCCTGGACGCCATCGTGCGCTCCGGGAAGGCGCTCTACGCCGGGATCAGCAACTACCGCAGCGAGCAGGCCGCGCAGGCCGCCGACCTGCTGCGGGAGCTGGGCACCCCGCTGCTGATCCACCAGCCGTCGTACTCGATCCTGAACCGGTGGATCGAGCACGACCGGCTGCTCGACACCCTGGCGGCGGCCGGGGCCGGATGCATCGCGTTCAGCCCGCTGCAGCAGGGTCTGCTCACCGACCGCTACCTGGGCGGCATCCCGGACGACTCGCGGATCCGCACCAGCGTGTTCCTCAACGAGAGCGCCCTGGACAACAAGACCCTCGCGCGGCTGCACACGCTCAACGACATCGCCAAGCGGCGCGGGCAGTCGCTGGCCCAGATGTCGCTCGCCTGGGCGCTGCGTGACGACCGGATGACCAGCCTGATCATCGGCGCGTCCAGCGTCGGGCAGCTGGAGAACAACGTCGCCGCCGTCGGGAACCTCGCCTTCGACCAGAGCGAGCTCGACGAAATCGACGCGACGGTACTCGACCTCTAGCCGTAGTGTCCCGGCTCATGATCGAGCTCGTGCAACGGCACACGGCCCTCGCGGTCGTGGTCGGGTCCCGCGCCTACGGACTCCATGGGCCGGGCTCCGACCACGACCGGCGTGGTGTGTTCGTGGCGCCGACCCGCGCCTTCTGGACCCTCGACAAGCCGCCCACCCACCTGGACGGGCCGGCCGAGGAGCAGTTCTCGTGGGAGATCGAGCGGTTCTGCGTGCTCGCGCTGCAGGCGAACCCGACCGTGCTGGAGGTGCTGTGGTCGCCGCTGGTCGAGAGCGTCACGGCCGACGGTGCGGAGCTGATCCGCAACCGGGGGGCTTTTCTCTCCACCAGGGTGGCCGAGACGTACGGCAGCTATGCGCGCGATCAGCTCGCCAAGGTGGAGTCCCGGCGCGCCCGGACGGGGGAGGTCAACTTCAAGCAGGCGATGCACATGATCCGGCTGCTGCTCGCCGGGGCGCACGTGCTGCGTACCGGGGAGGTCCTGGTCGACGTCACCCCGCTGCGCGGCGAGCTGCTCGCCGTGCGCCGCGGTGACCTGCCGTGGCCGGAGGTGGCCGCCTGGGCCGAACGTCTGCAGGCCGACCTCGCCGGCGCGGCGGCCGGCACCGCGCTGCCGGAGTGCCCGGACCGTGACCGCATCGATCGGGTGCTCGTGGGCGTACGCGAAAGGAATCTCTAGACCGTGACCGTCGATGTCCCGCCGTGGGCCGGCGAGGCCGCCGCCGCCCTGCCCTATCCCCTGCTCTTCGCCACCGTGAGCGGGGCGCACCTGTACGGTTTCGCGTCCGTCGACTCCGACCTCGACCTGCGGGCCGCGCACGTGCTGCCGCCCGAGGAGGTGGTGGGTCTGCGAACCGGACCGGACACGCTGCAGAACGGTGGCGTCCGCGACGGCGTCGAGCTGGACGTGGTCAGCCACGACCTGCTCAAGTTCGCCCGGCTGCTCAACAGCCGCAACGGTTACGTGCTGGAGCAGCTGCTGTCACCGCTCGTGGTGCTCACCTCAGGAGTGCACGCGGAGTTGAAAGCCCTGGCCCCGGGCCTGATCACCAGCAATCACGCGCATCACTACCTGGGTTTCGCGGCCACTCAGGAGCGGCTGTACCACCGGACCGGCCAGCTGAAGCCGGCGCTGTACACGCTGCGGGTGCTGCTCACCGGCATCCATCTGATGCGCACCGGCGAGTTGGAGACCGATCTGAACGTTCTCGGTCACCGGTTGGCCTACGTGCCGGAGCTGATCGCCGCGAAACGCGAGGCCGAGCACGGGTCGCTCCCCGCGCGGGCGGCCGCCCACCTGGCCGCGGACGTCCCGGCGCTGCGCGCCGACCTCGAAGAGGCCCGGGAAAAGAGCACACTTCCGGGGTACGCGCAAGCGAGCGCTGTGGCGGCGCTGCACGATCTGGTGGTACGAACCCGGCTGGTCACGGTTGCCGCGCCGAGATCGGGCTGAAAGGATCCAATCATGGAGTACCGGAACGTCGGGGCGAGCGGACTTCGCGTCAGTGAGCTGTGCCTCGGGACGATGACCTTCGGCAAAGAGGCGGACGAGCAGACGTCGCACGCCATCCTGGACCGCTACGTGGAGGCGGGCGGCGACTTCATCGACACCGCGGACGTGTATGCGGGCGGCGCCTCCGAGGAGATCATCGGCCGGTGGCTGGCGTCGCGGCAGCGGGACTCGCTGGTGGTGGCGACCAAGGCGTTCTGGGCGACCGGCAGCGGCCCCAACGACAACGGCGCGGGCCGCAAGCACCTGATCGCGGCGGTGCACGCCAGCCTGCGGCGGCTGCGCACCGACTACATCGACCTCTACCAGCTGCACTGTTTCGACGAGACCACCCCGATCGAGGAGACGGTCTCGACGCTGGACCAGCTGGTGCGCTCCGGCCTGGTGCGGCATCTCGGGGTCAGCAACTACGCCGCCTGGCAGCTGCAGAAGTCGGTGGACGTGGCCCGGTTCCGCGGCTGGGAGCCGTTCGTGGCCGCGCAGCCGCTCTACAACCTCATCGACCGCGAGATCGAGACCGAGCTGGTGCCGGTGTGCCGCAACGAGGGCGTCGGGATCATCCCGTGGTCGCCGATGCGGGGCGGCTGGCTGACCGGCAAGTACCGGCGCGGCATGACCGGGGCGCCGGCCGGCACCCGGTGGGACGGCGACAAGCAGCCCTGGCTGGGCAACTGGGAGAACAGCGTCGACGAGCGCACCTGGCGGGTCACCGACACGCTGATCGCCGTCGCCGAGGAGGCCGGGCGCACGCCCGCGCAGGTGGCGCTGCGGTGGCTGCTGCAGCGGCCCGGGGTGACCGCGCCGATCGTGGGCGCCCGCACCACCGGGCAGCTCGGCGACAACCTGGGCGCGACCGGGTGGACGCTCGACGACAAGCAGATGGAGCGCCTGACCGCGGCGGGGGATCAGCCTCTGCCGTACCCGCACCCGTACCTGGCCGGATCCCCGCGGCGGCGCTCGTGAGGGTGGTCACCACCCGGGACTGGGATGCGGGCGCCGGCAAGGAGCGCAGGCACGAGGGCGTCACGTTCTCGGCACTGGATCTGTGCGAGACCGATGTGGAGCGCGTCGAGTTCTCCGGGTGCGTCTTCCGCGACGCCCGGTTCAACTGCTCCCGGCACACCGACGTGGCGTTTCTGAACTGCCGGTTCGTGAACTGCAACTTCTTCGACGCCACGTTCACCAACGTCAAGGCGGTGGGCAGCGTCTTCGAGGGCTGCACGTTCGACCTGACGACGGTCGACGGTGGGGACTGGTCGTTCATCACGCTGCCCCGGGCCGACCTGGGCAGCGCCACCTTCACCGGGGTACGGATGCGGGAGGCCGATCTGACCGGCGTCCGCTGCCGCGACGGGACGATGCGCGGGCTGGACCTGTCCGCGGCGACCCTGACCGGCGCCGATTTCACCGGCTGCGATCTGCGCGGCACCGATCTGCACGCGTTCGACCCGCGGGCGCTGGAGCTGCGGGACGCGGTCATCACCGCTGATCAGGCGGTGGTCCTCGCGATGAGCCTGGGTCTGCAGATCCGCGACTAAGCTAAGCTCCCATCGATCAGAGCCGATTTCTGTGCCCGATTTGGGAGCGCTCCCGAAATGAGATTCCTCGCCGCCGCCATGTTGTTCACCACCGCCGTAGCGGTCCCCGCCCCAGCCGCCGTCGCCACGCCGCCGTGCTCCGGCCACGTCGGCCTGACCTTCGACGACGGCCCCACCCCCGGCAACACGTCCGCACTGCTGAACGCCCTGAAACGGGCCGGGCTGCGGGCCACCATATTCAACACCGGCCGCAACGTCGAGGCCAACCCGGCCCTGGCCCGCGCCCAGATCGCCGCCGGCATGTGGCTCGGCAACCACAGCTGGGACCACCCGTTCCTGACCCGGCTCCCGGAAGCCGAGCAGGTCTCCCAGATCACCCGCACCCAGGACGCCGTCCGCAAGGTCACCGGAGTGACACCGGCCCTGTTCCGGCCGCCCTACCTCGACACGAACGACGCGCTGCGGGCCGTACAACGCCGCCTCGGCCTCACCGAGATCAACACCGACGTCGACTCACGGGACTGGGACAACGCCTCCGTCGACCAGATCGTCGCCGCCGTCGACAAACTCCAGGACGGCGACGTCATCCTGATGCACGACTGGCCACCCAACACCGTCGCCGCCATCCCCGCCATCGCCGCCTCCCTGCGCGCCCGCGGCCTCTGCCCCGGCAAGATCTCCCCGGTCACCGGCCGGGCCGTCGCCCCCGGCACCCACGCCCTGCACGGCGTACACACCGTCGGCCGGGTCGACGACCGCGGCGCCGGCGTGCGCTACACCTGGCCGGGCGTCTACTTCGAGGGCCGGTTCCGCGGCGACACAGTCGGCATCGTCCTCGACGACCCGGTCAACGACTACCAGGTGCGCATCGACGACCTGCCTCCGGTCACCCTGGTCACACCGGGAAGAACCACCCACTGGGTACGCGACCTCGCCGGCGGCACACACACCGTACGGGTCGCGAAACGTACCGAGAGCCCGTGGAGCCCCGGACAGTTCGGCGGATTCGTGGCCGGCCCCGGCGGCGCCCTCCTCGACGCACCGGCCGCCCGCAGCCGCCAGATCGAGTTCATCGGCGACTCGTGGACCGCCGGCTACGGCAACGTCTCCGCCGGCCGCGACTGCACCACCACCGGCGGCGTCGACCGCAACACCGACGCCGACCAGTCCTTCGCCGCCCTGACCGCCCGGACGTTGCGCGCCGACTACCAGCTCAACGCCTGGTCCGGAATGGGCATGGTCCGCAACTACGACGGCTCCAACCCCGACGTCGACTACCGCACCTACTACCACCGGGCCCTACAGGCCGCCGACACCGCCGCGTGGCAGCGCCCGCGCTCCTGGAAACCGCGGATCGTGGTGGTCGGCCTCGGCATCAACGACTTCTCCACCGCCCTGCACACCGGCGAACGCTGGGCCGACGAGGCCGCCCTGGCCACCGACTACCAGCAGGCCTACCTGGGCTTCCTCGACGAGCTCCGCGACCGGTACGGACCGCACACCCAGATCGTGCTCACCTACCCGTCGATGTGGAACACCACCGCCCTGGCCACGTCGATCACCCGCATCGTGGAACAGCGCGCCACCGCCGGCGACCGCCGCATCAGCGCCCTGCACTACGACAACGACACGCTCGGGCTCGACCTGCTCGGCTGCGACTGGCACCCGTCCGCCCACGACCACCGCCAGCTCGCCGGCGCCCTCACCGCCCATCTGCGAAGCCTGCCGATCAGGTGGTGAGAGCGCCCCGGCGGCGCCGGGTCCCCCATCCAAGCGCCGCCGGGGCCGGCACCCGCTGCCACGGCTCGCCGCAGGGTGCCCCGGCACGGCAATCAGCCGCGTTCGGCCTGCGTGACGAGCCGCGCGAGCAGCGAACGATCATGAAAGGCCTCATGCAACCGCTCGGCCAGCCGGCGCAGCGCGCCGGCATCGGCGCTTCCCGCGACGAACGTGCCGCTCTCCGAACCGAACCAGATCGAGTCCGCCAGGTCGGGCATCTCGGTCTGGGTCAACCACTGGGCGAGGCTCTCCCACCCGTGTCCGTCGCTCTCGGCATCGAGGTCCTCGAAGACGTCCTCGACCTCCTCCATGTCGGCGTCGAAGAGCACCAGCTCCTGCTGGCCGTCATCACGCGCGGAGATCCGGAACGGCCCCAGGGAAAGATCATCGGTCACCTGGGAAGGCTACAGCGGCCCGCCGGTATGGTCCGGCGATCCACGCATGGTGCTGGTGATCAAGTCGCTGCCCGGGTCAGACCTCCCGCACAGGGGCGTACGGGCCGGCTGTGCGCGGCGGCGCGTGATCGTGCCCTGCGGGGGTCTGTCAGGAGACGGCGCCGAGAAGCGCCACCGAACCGGCGCCCAGCGCGATCATCAGCCACACCACCACCGTCTCGGTGGCCGACCCGGTCCGGAACCTGGCCCAGCGGGGCGCGCCGACCGGCGTCCAGCGGCAGCCGCGGATCCGCAGCGGCCACCACAGCGGAACGGCCGAGAAGGTGAGCGCGTCCCCGCAGGCGTGCGCCAGCCAGCCCCAGGCCACGGCCAGGCCCACCCACCACACGGCCGCTCCGGCGGGGATCGCGGCGGCGGCCAGGGCGGCGCCCGCGCCGCCGACCAGCAGCGCGCCGACCGCGGCCGTGAAACGCGGCGCGAACCTACGGAACCGGCCCGGCAGGATCATGTCGCCCACCCGCGCCCGGGTACGCGGGGACAGCGCGGTGTGCGCGGCCAGCCACACCGAGAACCCGATGATCCACAGTGCGGCGGTGCGGCCCGCCCACAGCGACACCCCGGCGGCGAGCAGTCCGGCCACGGCCGCGCCGACAGCGGTGTGGGTGACGGCCCGGTGCCCACCGCGCGGCGGGCCGGTCGAGCAGTGCCCGCAGGAGGCGGTCCGCAGCGCTCCGGCCGCCCGGGAGACGCCGCCGGCCAGCATCCGGGTCAGGTGGCCGGCCGAGTACGCGATCGTGGACCGCGGATGGTCGACGTCGGGGGCCAGGGCCATGCCGGTGGCGATCGCGGTCCCGAACACGACGGCCGCCGGGGCGGGCGCGGCGCCGGCCGCGGTCAGGGCGGCGCATCCGGCCAGCCAGCCCACCCCACCGGACAGGGCGTGCGACCGGCCCATCATCGGCTGCTCACCGTTCCAGCATCGCCGGGGCACGCAAACCTGATTGACATCGGCGCCGGGTGGGCATGTCCAGAGTGACCCCGCAAGCGAAACGTACGGAAAGGCAGTCATGACCACCTACGACAGCACTGTCGGCGCCCGAGACAACATCGCCGCCCCGGAGCGGACGACCGGCTCGCGGGTCAAGCAGGCCGGACAGGTGGTGCGCAACCGCCCCGCCGTCGCCTCGGCGGCTGCCCTCGCGCTCGCCGCCGTCGCCGCCTCCGGCGTGATCGGTGGCCGCAAGGTCGCCCAGGCCCGCCGGCCGCGCAGCCGCTGGCAGCGCCTGCTCGACCGCGTCCGCTGACAAACCCTCAGGAGTACGCGCCCGGCTCTGCGCCTCGCAGGCCGGGCGCGTTCGCCGTCTACTGGAGGTGATCATGCCCGCGACCGGAACACTGATCGGGGAGTCGCTGCGCACCGAGTGGGCGCCCACCGGTACCCGGATCCGGCGGGTCCACCGCGTGGACCAGGGCGACACGGTGGGCCTGGGCCAGCCACGATTCTGGACGGTCATCGAGTTCGAGACCGATGACGCCACCCTCGCCGCCGAGACCCTGTCGAGGGCTCTGCAAGCCGAGGGCGGCTGGTACGCCGACCTGTGGGCCGGCCAGGAGCGGATCATCATCTTCGCCGGGCGGATCTTCCGGTTCGCTCTCGGCGACGAGCAGGCCGACGCGGAGGCCAAGTCCTACGGCCGGTCCGCCGGGGTGCCCGAACACCAGCTCGACTGGTAGCCGCCGCGGGATGTGGTTCACCAATGTGCGACCGCGTCGTACGCCGCTCCGGTAGCTCTCCATCCGGATCCGCCGGCAGGTGCCGGCGTCGTCACGGCCGGGCGGACGGCGCGCGGGCCGACGACCGTCCATGCCGGCAATGTGCGGTTGCCGGTATCCGGTGCGGGGTCCGGCGACACCACGCCTAGAGCATCCTAGGAATCTAGGCGTTTGCGGTTCGGCCGGTGTGCCGGTTTAGGCTGATCACATGCCCGTGAGTACCGCTCCCGTCACGCACCTCGCACGGCCCCACCGGCCGGTCGTCGTCGCCGGGACGCTCGGCGAGCTGCGCGGCCCCACCTCCGGCCTGGTGGAGCTGCCGCTGCGCCTGTGGTGGCAGCCGCAGCGGGCCTTCGACCTGAGCCAGCACACCATGCTGTTGTGGATGTATGAAAACGTGCTCCGCGAAGCGATCCGGGTGGACGAGCTGCGGGCGTACCTCGACGGGAGTCTGCTGATCCGATTGTGGCCGGAGCTGAACCTGCCGCGTGGCGTGCGGGCGGCCTGGGAGGCCCGGCACCCCCGCCTGCGGGCCCGGGTCCCCGCCTGACCGGATCAGCCTGCGACGGCGGGCGGCCAGCCGAGCCCAGCCATTGCAGCGCGTCGGCCGCATCGGACCCGCGCGCAGTGTGCCAACCTTTGCGGGTGAACGTCGATGATTTCTACCGCGACGTCGCCCGGATCGCGCTGGCCGTCGCCGACAAGCACGGCTTCGTTCTCGGGGGCGGCGTGGCGTGGCTGGTGAACGGGCTGGTCGCCCGGCCGACCGAGGACCTCGACCTGTTCACCGACACGGCCGGTGGGGTGCTGGCCGCCGCCGGTGAGGTGACGTCGGCGCTGACCGCCGCCGGTTACCGGGTGGTGCGCGAGGAGGCGGACGAACTGTTCGCCGGGATGGACGCCGACATCCAGGAGTTCCTGGTGGCGGGCGAGCACCGGGCGCTCCGGCTGACCCTGTGCCGGCTGGACCGGCACCGGGCGCCGGTGGTGATGGACGTCGGCCCGGTCATGCACCTCGACGACCTGGTCGCCACCAAGGTCGCGGCCCTGGTCAACCGGCGCGAGGTGCGCGACTACATCGATGTGGCGGCCGCTCTGGAACGCTATCCGCTGGATCGTGTCCTGGAGTTGGCGCACGCCGCCGATCCGGCCCTGGACCCGGAGGACATCGCCGACGCCGGCCGCTACCTGGACCGGCTCGACGACACCCGGTTCGCCCTGTACGGCCTGGACCGTGCCGCCATCACCGCGCTGCGGGACCGCCTCGCCGGCTGGCCCCGCTCATGATCACCGGAATTCTGGTCCCCGGACGGGGATACACCACCCAGGGCCCGCTGTTCGACCTGGCCGACGGCATCCTGACCACCCGCGGCGACGAGGTGCTGGAGGTGAGCTGGACCGTCCCGCAGGGGCTCTTGCAGATCGGCCCCGAGCCGTTCGTCCGCGCCCACGTCGCCGCCGCCCTGCACCGGGCCGCCGCCACACCGGTGCTGATCGCCAAGTCGCTGGGCAGTCACGCCGCCGCGCTCGCCGCCGAACGCGGGATCCCGGCGGTCTGGCTGACCCCGGTGCTCACCGATCCGGCCGTGGTCGCGGCGATCACCGCCGGATCGGCGCCGGCCCTGCTGATCGGCGGCACCGCCGACCGGCTGTGGGTGCCACAGGCCGCCCGGGCGACCGGCAAACCGTTCCTGGAGATCCCGGGCGCGGATCACAACCTGCGGGTGCCCGGGCCGGTCCGGGCGTACACCGATGTGCTGGGGACGGTCGGCACCGCGTTCGAGGACTTCCTGGCGGCGCTGTGACCCGGATCCGCGAGATCGTCGTCGACGGCGTGCCCTACCGCTGGTCGGTGACGCCGATCGACCCGGCCTGGGTCCGGGTCCGGGTGTGGCACGGACGCGAGCAGATCCTGGTGGAGCGGATCCGCTTCGACGACCCCTGGCTGAACTACGGGCCGCTGCTGACCGGTGATCCGGAGCTGATCGAGCAGAACTTCCGGCTCGAACCGGTCCGCCCACGCCAGGTCGCCGAGTTGATCCGCCGGGCTGTCGGGCGCTGAGCGGGCGGGCCGTCGCCCTACGGTGGCGCATATCGGTTGCGGACCACTATCACTCAAATAGGCTGATGATGATCGAGAGGGTCGCACTGCACCATTTCGCGTCCGAAAGGGGCACACATGACGGTGACCGTTGAGCTCGCCGCTCTGACGTGGCCGCTGCGCACCGACCGGCTGACGTTGCGGCCGGCCACAGCGGACGACGCCGGCGCCACCTGGCTGTTCCGCCGCCGGGCGGACGTCAGCCGCTGGATCACCCGCTTCCCGGCCACCCTGGCCGAGCACCGGGCCTGGTTCGAGGCGCCGGAGAGTCTCGCCAGGACCCTCGTGATCGAGCACGACGGTGTGGTCATCGGCGATCTCATGGTCAAGATCGAGGACGCCTGGGCCCAGGCGGAGATCACCGGGCAGGCTCACCGGGTGCAGGCGGAGCTGGGCTGGGTGCTGCACCCCGAGCACGCCGGTCACGGCTACGCCACCGAGGCCGTCCGTGAGCTGCTCCGGCTCTGCTTCGAGGATCTCGGGCTGCGCCGTGTGACGGCCACCTGCTTCGTCGGCAACGAGGCCTCCTGGCGGCTCATGGAGCGCGTCGGGATGCGCCGCGAGGTCTACACCGTCCGGGACTCCCTGCACCGCTCCGGCGAATGGCTCGACGGCGTCGGCTATGCCCTGCTCGCCGACGAGTGGCGCGCTTCGCGGTAGTCCCGGGCACGAGGGTGCTCCGGCTCGGCGACGGACCGGCTTCGGTCCGTCGCCGAGCGGCTCAGAGCCCCGGCGCGACGAACCACTCAGAGCCCCGGCGCGACGAACCACTCAG
>NZ_JBFAMR010000092.1:23913-26856 GCF_040656595.1 Actinoplanes sp. NPDC049802 | reverse complement strand
TCGCGCATCATGGCTCGCAGTTCGGGTGGTTCGAGGACTTCGGCGTCGGCGCCGAGGCGCAGGAACTCGGCGTGGGCGTGCCGGACCGACTCGATGGGCAGGGTGACGGTGGTCCAGCCGTCCGGGTCCGGCTCGCCCAGGCCGGTGGACACGTTGCGGGACATGGCGCGGGTCATCAGCCACGGGATGCGCTCCAGCCCGGCGGGGGAGAAGCGGACCGTGGCGACGTCCCGGTGCAGGCGGCGCTCGAAGTCGGCGGCCCAGTGCGCCCAGGTCGTGGCCAGGTCGAAACCCTCCGGCCGTTCGAACGTCTCGTCCAGGACCTCCAGCTCCAGGATCGTCACGACCCGGTACGTGCGCAGCGACCCGTCGACCCGTGCCACGAAATACCAGACGCCCGCCTTCAGGACGATGCCGAGCGGGTCGATCAGCCGGTCCACCTCGTGCGGAGCCCGGTGGCGGCGGTAACGCATCCGGGCCCGCCGCCGGTTCCACACCGCTCCGGCCAGGGCCGCGAGGTGCGGATGGGTCTCGGTCTCCCGGAACCAGCCGGCCGGGTCGAGGTGGAACCGGTCACGGATCTCGTCGACGTGCCGGGCGAGCCGGGGCGGCAACGACGCCCGCAGTTTCAGCTCGGCGGTGGTCAGCACCGCGCCGAGACCGAGTTCGGCGGCGGCCTCCGGCATCCCGGCGAGCCGGATGGCGCCGGCCTCCTGCGGGGTGAGCCCGGTGAGCTTGGTCCGGTAGCCGTCGACCAGCTGGTATCCGCCGTTGGCGCCGAGTTCGGCGTAGACCGGCACCCCGGCCGTGCCGAGAGCCTCGATGTCGCGGTAGACGGTCCGCACCGACACGTCCAGCTCCTCGGCGAGCTGCTGCGCGGTGAGCCGGCCGCGGTCCTGCAGCAGCAGGACGATCGACAACAACCGGCTGGCGCGCATGCCGGAAAGCCTGCCACAGAAGACTGACACAGGATGTCAGCCATGGCTGGCAGGGTCGGAACCGACGAAAGGAGCACCATCATGACCCTCGCCAAGTACGTCGGCTTCTCCCTCGACTGCGACGACCCCGCCGCCCTGGCCGATTTCTACCACCGGATGCTCGGCATGGAGGTCGCCTACACCAGCGATGAGTTCGTCTACTTGGGTGCGCCCGGCAACGGCCTCGGCTTCGCCAAGGTCGACAAGTACGTGCCGCCGACCTGGCCACAGTCCGACGTGCCGAAACAGGCCCACTTGGAACTCGGCGTCGACGACCTGGAGGCCGGCGAGGCGGCGATCCTCGAACTGGGCGCCACCAAACCGGACTTCCAGCCGCAGCCGGACCGCTGGCGGGTGCTGCTCGACCCGGCCGGCCACCCGTTCTGCATCTCCGTCTCGGTCTGAGTCACGGTGGCGGGCAACGGCCCGCCACCGTGCGCCGGAAGACGTCCCGTGTCGAGGCGCGGACCGCTTCAGCGGCGATTTCACGATCGGCGCCTTCGCCGCGACCTGGATGGATCAAATCAACTTGATGTAACGTGCGGTCATGGACGTGCCTTCGTTCCCGCGCCTCGCCGGGCACCCGCTGCGCTGGCGGCTGCTCACCGAGCTGGCCGGCGGCGACCTGCGGGTCCGCGAGCTGGTCGCCCGGGTCGGCCAACCGCAGAACCTGGTCTCCTACCACCTGCGGCTGCTCCGCGACGGCGGCCTGGTCACCACCACCCGCAGCGCCCACGACGCCCGGGACACCTACTACCACCTCGACCTGTCCCGCTGCGCCGGCGAGCTCACCGCCACGGCGGCCGCCCTGCACCCGGCGCTCACCGCCGCCCTCCGGCCGGCCGTCACCCCTGGTCACCCCGTCGCGCCCGGGCCGGCCGTCACCCCTAATCCGGCCGTCGTCGCTGGTTCTGCCGTCGGGCCCGAGCTGGTCGTGGCGCCCGGGTCGGCCGTCGCGCCCGGGTCGGTCGTGGCGCCCGGGTCGGTCGTCGCACCTGGTCCGGCCGTCGTCGCTGGTTCTGCCGTCGCGCCCGATCCGGTCGCCGCGCCCGCGTCGGTGCTGTTCGTGTGCACCGGCAACAGTGCCCGCTCGCCGATCGCCGAGGCGCTGCTGCGGCACCGCACGGCCGGCACGGTCACCGTGATCAGCGCCGGTGTCCGGCCGAAACCGCGGATTCACCCACACACCGCCCGGGTGCTGCGGGAGAGTTTCGGGATCGAGGACGCGCCGTCCGGGACCCGGCATCTCGGCACGCTGAGCGGGCGCCGCTTCGACCACGTCATCACCCTCTGTGACCGGGCTCGGGAGAGCTGCCCGGACTTCGGAGCCCGCCGGCGTCATTGGAGCCTGCCCGACCCGGGAGACGACTACGCGGCGTTCACCCGGACCGCCGCGGAGATCGACGCCCGCGTCCACCATCTGATTCCCGTCCTGAAGGAGCCATCGCCATGACCGCTTCCGATCAGTACGCCACGGTCCGCTACCTGGTCGACGACGTCCCGGCGGCGCTCGACTTCTACACCACCCACCTGGGGTTCGAGGTGCTCAGCGACCATGCCCCGGCGTTCGCCGACGTCACCCGCGGTCCGCTGCGCCTGCTGCTCTCCGGCCCGGCCAGCTCCGGCGCACGGGCCACCCCGGAGGGCTCCGGAGAGCCCGGTCGCAACCGCATCCACCTGGCCTTCGACGACCTGGACGCGGAGATCACCCGGCTGGGCGCGGCCGGGCTGTCCTTCGTGGGCGACCCGGTCTCCGGTCCCGGCGGTCGTCAGATCCTGCTACGCGACCCGGCCGGCAACCTGGTCGAGCTGTTCCAGCCGGCCTGACAGCCCACCGGGAGCCGCCCGGCCCGGCGTATCGGCCAGTCCCGCGCACCGCCGTCCGCGCCGAGTGCGGTCAGGCCGTCAGCGAGGCCCACCCATCGACAGTGCCCGCCGCCGGCACGCCGGGTCGGAAGCGGAGCAG
>NZ_JBFAMR010000092.1:0-23814 GCF_040656595.1 Actinoplanes sp. NPDC049802 | reverse complement strand
GCGTGCTCGTGGCTGGCGCGTCGGGTCGGAAGCGGAGCAGCGTGCTCGTGGCTGGCGCGTCGGGTCGGAAGCGGAGCAGCGTGCTCGTGGCTGGCGCGTCGGGTCGGAAGCGGAGCAGCGTGCTCGTGGCTGGCACGTCGGGTCGGAAACGGATCATCGCGCTGGGCGAACTCGACGGCCGGACCCGCGAACACCGCGAACGGGCGGCGGCGCCAGGTGGATCAGCGACTCCAGGTTCTCCTCGACTCATGATCAAACCCGTTCCCGGTACGGGGGGCTCGCGCTCCGCCCGTACCGGAGAAGGGGTCAATCGGGACGACGGAGGGCGAGGTCGGAGACCGGCCCGAGATGACGCAGCTTGTCGGGGTTGGAGACCGACCGGACGGCGGTCACCAGCCCTTCGGTGAGGTCGAGGGAGATCACGCTGACCACCCGGTTCGCGGCGTCGTGGAGGATCGCGCCGGGCCGGCCGTTGACCCAGACCGGGCTCAGCGTGACGCCCATCGGCAGGAATCGGCGGAACAGGCCGGCGAACAGGCGTGCCACCGGGAGCCGCCCGACCGGCGGGTGGGCGAGCGCCATGGTCTTGCCGCCGCCGTCGGCGACCAGCAGCACGTCCGGGGCCAGCATCTCCATCAGCGCCTCGATGTCGCCGCCGGACGCGGCCTCGAAGAACCGTCCGGCCAGCCGTTCCGCCTCCGCCCGGCGCGACCGGCCGGGTGTGTCGTCGCGTTCGGCGACCCGCCGCCGGGCCCGGGCGAAGATCTGCCGGCAGTTGACCTCGGAGCGGCCGACCGTCCGGGCGATCTCCGGGTAGTCGTAGCCGAACACCTCACGCAGCATGAACACCGCCCGCTCGACCGGCGACAGCGCCTCCAGCAGCACCAGGAACGCCATCGACAGCGAGTCGGCCAGCTCGGCGTGCTCGGCCGGACCGGGCCGCCCGGCCGGGACCACCACCGGTTCCGGCAGCCACGCCCCGACATACGTCTCCCGGCGCACCCGGGCCGAGCCCAGATGGTTGATGCCGAGCCGGGTCACCGCGGTGGTGAGGTACGCCTTCACGTTCGCCACCGCGGTGCCCGACCGCCGGGCCCTCACCAGGCCCAGCAGGGCGTCCTGCACGATGTCCTCGGCGTCGCCGACCGACCCGGTCATGCCGTAGGCGATGGAGAACAGCAGCGGCCGGTAGCCGGCCGCCGCTGTCTCGTCGGGTTCCGCCGTCACAGGTGCATTCCCGGTTCGTACCAGCCGGCCGGCTGCCGCACGATGACGTTGAACCGGTTGAACGCGTTGATCGTGGCGATCGTCGCCACCAGCGCGGTGAGCTGGTCGTCGTCGTAGTGTTTCGCGGCGTTCGCCCACACCTCGTCGGAGACGCCGCCGGCCGCGTCCGCGATCCGGGTGCCCTCCTCGGCCAGCTCCAGCGCGGCCCGCTCGGCGTCGCTGAACACCGTCGCCTCCCGCCAGGCCGCCACCAGGTGCAGGCGCTGGGCGGTCTCGCCGGCGTGCACGGCTTCCTTGGTGTGCATGTCGACGCAGAACGCGCAGCCGTTGATCTGGCTGACCCGGAGCAGCACCAGCTCGCGGGTGGACGCCGGCACGCCCGCGTCCATGACGGCCTTGCCGGCCGCCGTGAAGTGCTTGAGGATCCGGCCGGCCACCGGGTTGTGGAACAGGTCCAGACGAGCTTCCATTGTCGACTCCCTTGCCGTTGCGTCGGTCGCCCCTCTGAGACAGACGTGCCCACGGATACGTGACATCCGGCGGCCGAAGGGTGACGCCGATCACGTCCGAACCGGCCGCTGGGCGATCCTCCCGTCACGGTCGCGGTGTCTCCCGTGCCTTCCCGGCGATTCTCGGGCGCGGCACACCGCCGACGCTCACGCAGATGCCGTGCACCCGGGGGTGGCCGGTCCAGCCGTTCACCCGGCCCCGGTTGTTGCTGATCTGCACCCGTTTCCGGGCGTGGTCCACGGCCGACACCAGATGCAGGTACGTCGTGCCGGCGACCCGGGCCAGCACGATGTCACCCACCTCCACGGCCGATGGGTCCACCGGCTCCACCCGTACCCGATCGCCACTGCTGATCAGCGGAACCATCGAGTGCCCGCGAGGCCGGAACTCGACCGCCTCACCCCGCGCCACCCGCGCCGCCACCCCGTCCAAGGCGCCCATTCGGTGATTATCGGCGCACTCCGTGCTCATGGCGCACTGAGGATCATGCTTCTAGGGTGCTTCTTCATGCGGACCGAGGCAGAGGTACGGGCATGGCTGCGCGCACACGGGACGGAGACGGTCCGGCATCCGGGCGGCACGCTGTACGCCCACCTGTGCCGGGTCCAGGAGCGGCTGGCGGCTCTCGGGCACTCGACGGCGACCCAGTACGCGGGTCTGGCCCACGCGGTCTACGGCACCGACGGTTTCGATCTGGCGCTGCTCTTCTGGGGTGAGCGTGACGCGCTGCGCGACCTGATCGGCCCGGCCGCCGAGGAGCTCGTCTACCTGTACGGCTCGTGCGACCGGGACCGCACCTGGCCCGGCCTGGCCGCCGACCGTACGGTGGCGGACCGTTTCACCGGTGGGGTGACGCGGCTGAACGAGGATCAGGTGACGCCGTTCGTCGACCTGACGATCGTCAACGAGCTCGACGTGATGGAGCATGATCCGTCGCTGCTGGCGGCCAACCGCGGCTACTTCGCCGGCCTCTTCGCCGCCTGGGACCCGGTCACCTCACCCGCCGTCGCCACCGAGGTCCACCGCCTCCTCGGCGCCTAGCGGGCTCAGCCCAGGACGACCGGGTCGAAGATCTTGGCGAAGGTCTGCTGCTCCTCGGCGGTGTTGAAGCTGACGTAGTAGTGCAGCCGCCGGTAGTCGTCGTCGCTCGGGAAGACCAGGGAGCTGCTCGCGACCGCCTCGAGGTAGGCGCGGTCCTCGCCGGTCTTCTTGGTGGCGTCCTTGCGGATCCGGTCCCGGGCGGCGGGGACGGGGCAGACGTAGTTGATGTACTCGGCCAGCGACGCCGCGTTCTCCACCTCGTAGAAGAAGTCGATCAGCATGATGGCGTCGACCGGGTTGGGGGCGGTGGCCGGGATCGCGAAGTTGTCGGTCCAGATGGTGCCGCCCTCGTCCGGGATCACGAACTTCAGATTCGTACCGTCGGAGAGGTTCTTCTGGAAGATGTCCCCGGACCAGGCCTGCGAGATCCAGATCTCGCCCTTGCCGAGGGCGTCGAGGTAGTCCTGTTCGTAGTAGTTGCGGACGATGCCCGCGTCCTTCTGCTGCCGGAGTTTGGTGGCGGCCTTCTCCCAGTCGGCCTCGGTCGACTCGGCGGGGGTGATGCCGGACGCGAGCATGCCGAAGTTGGCCAGTTCGGTGATGTCGGACATCATGCCGACCTTGCCCTTGTACTTCGGGTTCCACAGGTCGGCGAGGCTGGTGATCGGGCCCTTGACCTTGTCCGGGTCGTAGGCGATGCCGGTGATGCCGGACGCCCACGGCACGCTGAACACGTTGGCCGGGTCGAACGACTCCTCGGTGTATTTCGCGGCGACGTTCTTCGCGAAGTTCGGCAACCGGGCGTGGTCGAGCGGGGCCAGGAAGCCGGCGGAGCGGAAACGGCCGAACTGGATGCCGTTGGTGATCACCATGAGGTCGTAGCCGATCGGCTCGCCGGCCGAGAGTTGCGGCTGCACCTTGGCGAACCAGGGGCCCATCTCCTGGATGACCTCCTGGTAGTTCACCTGGATGCCGGTCCGCTGGGTGAACCGTGCCAGCTCCGGCTTCGACGGGTCCATGTAGAGGGGCCAGCTCGCGAAGTCGACCGTGCCGTTCTGGCTCTTGCCCTCCCAGAAGGTGGCGAGCGAGGAGGTGGAGAGCGCCGTCGGCTGCCCCTTTCCGGAGACGCCGCAGGCCGTCAGCGCCGCGCCGAGCGCGGACAGGCCACCGATCCGGAGCGCGCCGCGGCGGCCCAGTCGACGCTGGGTGATGCCGCGGAGCAGGGACGGGTCGGGTGCGGTGCGGTGGAACATCGGACTCCTCGTGCCGGTCGGATCTTCAAAGCTACGGCGATCACCCGGCGGTAGCCATGCGATGGATTCGGCCGTTCAGTTGATCTTGGGGGGACGTTCATCCATGCCGGATGAGGTGCCGGGACCTCCTGCTGGCGACGCTCGGGACCGATAGTCCGCGTCCTGGAGGAGGACTAGATGACCGGCTACAACGCGCCCACCGATCCCCGGCCGAGCCCCACCGTGAACGCCGGAAAACTGTGGGCCGGCGGTGCGGCCACCGCGGCCGTGGCGGCCCTGATCGCCGTCGCCGGCGTTCTGCTCGGCCGAGGCCTGTTCAACGTCGACGTGCTCGCCCCCAAGGGCCAGGGCACCTGGGGTGACGCCTCCACCGGCTGGTACGCCCTCGGCGCCGCGCTGGCCGCGCTGGCCGCGACCGGCCTGATCCACGTGCTGATCCTGACCACGCCACGGCCCATGCGGTTCTTCGGCTGGGTCGTCGCGCTGGCCACCGTCGTGGCGATGCTGGCGCCCTTCGTGACCGACGAGTCGCTGGGCTCGCGGATGTTCACCGCCGGGCTCAACTTCATCCTCGGCGTCGCCATCGGCTCCCTGGTCGCCGGCACCGCCAAGACCGCGATCGTGCCGGTGCAGGCCCATCCGGCGCCCCGGCCCTATCCCCGCTCGTACCGCTGAGGCTCTTCACCCCGGAGGAATGATATGGCGACCATGACGTCTCCACCGGATGCGGGCGCGGAGCCCGTGTTCCACGTGTTGTCGGTTCCCGAGGCCCTGGCGGCCGAGAAGGTCGACGGACAGCGTGGCCTCAGCGCCGAGGAGGTGACCCGGCGGCGCGAGAAGTACGGTCCCAACCGTTTCGCCGAGGCGAAGAAGGAGCCGTGGTGGCGCGCCTTCGTCCGGCAGTACGCCGACCCGATGCAGCTGGTGCTGCTCGCCGCCGGCATCGGCAGTCTCTACCCGCTCAAGCAGTGGGGCACCGGCATCATGCTGCTCGCCCTGACGCTGCTGAACGCGGCGCTCGGCCTGCACCAGGAGGGCAAGGCGGCCGCCGCCATCGACGCCCTCCAGAAGATGATGATCATCAAGGCCAAGGTACGCCGGGACGGCGCCCTGGCCGAGGTGCCCGCCGAGGAACTGGTCCCCGGCGACATCGTGCTGCTGGAGGCCGGCGACGTGGTGCCGGCCGACGGGCGCCTGCTCCGCGCGGCCACATGTGAGATCGACGAGTCCGCACTGACCGGTGAGAGCCTGCCGGTGGCCAAGGACGTGGACCCGGTCGAGACGGCCGACACCCCGCTGGGCGACCGGTCCGACATGGCGTACATGAACACCAACGTCACCCGCGGCACGGGGGAACTGCTGGTCACCGCGACCGGCATGACCACCGAGGTGGGCCGGATCTCCGGCATGCTGCAGACCGAGAAGGACGCCGAGACGCCGCTCACCCGGCAGCTCAGCAAGCTCACCAACCAGATCCTGGTGATCGCCGGCATCGCCCTGCTCGCCTCGGTGATCATCAACCTGGCCCGGGGCAACGAGTTCAACGTGGTGTTCACCGCCGCGGTGGCGTTCGCCGTGTCGGCCATCCCGACCGGTCTGCCGGCCGTCGTGACCACCATCCTGTCGCTCGGCACCCAGATGCTGGCCAAGTCCAACGCGATCGTGAAACGGCTGCGGTCGACCGAGACGCTCGGCTCCACGTCGGCGATCAACTCCGACAAGACCGGCACGCTGACGCTCAACCAGATGACCGCCATCGAGATGGCCATCCCCGGGCGCCGCTACACGATCTCCGGCGGCGGTTACTCCACCGACGGCGTGATCAAACGGGTGGCCGGCGAGAAGGACGTCGACCTCGAGGAGTATCTGCTGCCGATGGTGCTGGCCTCGGACGCGGTGGTCACCGACGGCAACCTGATCGGCGACCCGACCGAGGGCGCGCTCGTGGTGCTCGCCGAGAAGGGCGGCATCGACTCCGAGGCGACCCGGGAACGGTATCCGCGGGTGGCCGAGCTGCCGTTCGACGCGGCGTACAAGATGATGGCGACCTTCCACCGGATGAGCGGACCGGACGGCGCCGAGGTGATCCGCTGCTTCGTCAAGGGCGCCCCGGACCAGGTGCTGGCCCGGTCCGCCGTCGACGACGAGGTGGCCGTGCGCTACCTGGCCGAGAACACCCGGCTGGCCCGGCAGGGGCTGCGGGTGCTGGCGACCGCCCGCCGCGACTTCGACCCGGCCACCTTCGACCCGGACGCCGACCTGCTCACCCTGCTCGACGGTCTCACCCCGCTGGCGCTGGTCGGCATCGTCGACCCGCCCCGCCCGCAGGCGCGGGCCGCGATCACCCAGGCGCACTCGGCCGGCATCGAGGTCCGCATGATCACCGGTGACCACGCGGTCACCGCCGCGGCCATCGCCGGCAAACTGGGCATCCGCGGCCGGGCCATCACCGGCGCCGAGTTCGGCGCGATGAGCGACGAGGAGGCGGACCGCGAGATCGACGGGATCGGCGTGATCGCCCGGGTCACCCCGGAGCACAAGGTACGCCTCGTCGAGGTCCTCAAACGCAAGGGCCACATCGTCGCGATGACCGGCGACGGCGTGAACGACGCGCCCGCGCTGAAGAAGGCCGACATCGGCATCGCCATGGGGATCACCGGCACCGAGGTCAGCAAAGAGGCCGCCGCCATGATCCTCACCGACGACGACTTCGCCACCATCGTGAAGGCCGTCGAACTGGGCCGGGCCCTCTACGCGAACCTCAAGAAGTACATCTTCTTCCAGATCGGTGTGCTCATCGGCATGGTCGTCACGTTCCTGGCGGCCAGCATCGGCAACATCGCCGCGGGCGTGCCGTTCCTGCCGCTGCAGAGCCTCTGGCTGAACTTCACCACGCAGGTGTTCCAGGCCGTCGGGCTCGGCTACGGCAAGGCCGAGGCCGACATCATGCAGAACAAGCCGCGCAAGTCCGACGAGCCGCTGCTGAGCCGCAGCTCGCTGGGCTGGCTGGGCTTCATCGGCCTGGTGATGGGCGTGGTCACGCTGGCGGTGATCTGGTGGGCGGACAACGAGCACGGCCTCGACCCGGCCCGCACCATGGGCCTGACCGCCTTCTCGATCGCGAACCTGGCGTTCTCGCTCACCGCACGCAGCGAGATCCGGTCGGTGTTCAGCCTGGAGACCTTCGACGACCGGCGGTTCCTGATCACCACCGGGATGTCGGCGGCCGCCATCGTGCTCGCCACCGAGATGGGGCTGTTCCAGCGGATCCTGCACACCACCAGCCTCGACCTCGGGCAGTGGCTGATCTGCCTGGTCGCCGGCGCGATCGTGATCCTGCCGACGGAGATCCGCAAGGCCGTCTTCCGGCGCCGGGCCGCGAAGCGGATCCCTGTAGGGAGCGCGTGATGGGCATGCCGGGGTTCTTGCAGCTGGGTGACGTGGCGATCGGCGCGGCGATCCGGGCCGGTGAGATCGCCCACGAGCGGGCCGTCGAGGCGCTGGCCCGCATCCGGGAGGCCAAACTGCCGGGACGCTTCGACGAGCTGGCCGAGCTGGGCGCCGCGGAACGGGTCCGGGTGGTGGACAACGCGGTCACCACCCTGGCCACCTCACGGATCGTGGACCGGGTCGTGGAAATCCAGCTGACCCGGGTGCTGGAGCTGCTGGAACGGGAGCCCGACCGGATCCGGGCGCTGGTCCGCGGGCAGCGCGACACCATGGTCGGCGACGTCGTCGGCCGGGTCCGGGCGGGCGCGGCGGCCGGTGACGCCGCCGTCGACCGACTCACCCTCCGGGTGACCGGCCGCCGGCCCACCGACCTTCCATGAGCGAGCTTGCGAGCGAATCAGTCAGCTCGGGTCTGAACTCATGGCGGCGCCGGAGCGAAGCGGAGACGCCGACATGAGCGGGCTTGCGAGCGGATCATCTGGCTCAGGGTTGGACATGTCGGCACCGAAGCGAAGCGGAGGTGGCGACATGAGGGAGTACGCCGGGCTGGTCAGCCGGTTCCTGGCGTACGTGGTGGACGCGGTCCTGGTGGCCGTGTTCACCGGCGGGGCGGCGCTGGTCTTCGGGGTGGTCGCCGCCATCGTCGGCTCCGAGGCGTGGAACCTGGCCCGCCTGGTGGTGTCCTCCTATCTGATCCTGCTGCCCGCGATTCTGGCGCTCTACTGTGCCGTCTTCTGGATGCTGGCGGGGCGGACCCCGGGGATGGGGATGCTCGGCCTGCGCGTGGTGCGGGCCGACGGTCGCACCCCCGGCTGGTTCGCCTCGTTCGTGCGCGGCCTGCTGCTGGCGTACTTCCCGATCGGCGCCCTGTGGCTGCTGCTGGACCGCCGGCGCCAGGCCGTGCACGACAAGATCGCCCGCACCTCGGTGGTGCGGGTGGTCGAGGCGCCGACGCCACGCTGAAGGCGAGGCGCGCCGGCCACCGTGGCTCGTAGCCTGACGGTGACCGGCGCGGGCCGGTGCGGTTTCCTGGTCAGCGGCCCAGGATGCGGGCCTTCTGCTCCTGGAACTCCTGCTCGGTGAGCACCCCCTGAGCCTTCAGCTCGCCCAGCTGCTTCAGCTGCTCGAGCTGCGCCGAGGTGTCGTCCTGCGGCGGTTCCTCCTCGTAGTACTGCTGCGGCGGCTGCTGTTCCGCGGCCTGGCGCGACCAGCGGCCGGCCTGCCGACGGGAGACCCGGTTCGACACCGCGGTCGCGGTGCCGGCGATCACCGCGGTGCGGGCCACGCCTCGAAGAAGTCCCATCCTGATCAGCTCCCCTGTGCCCCGGAGGACGCGTGCGCGGCCTCCTGCTCGGTTTCGTCGAGGGCGGCGAGCAGCGCCTGCACCGGGATCCGGCCGCCCGCCACCAGGTGCGCCCCGTTACGCCGCAGTGTGGTGGCCAGCGGCGCCGCCCACAGGTTCTCGTAGACCAGGATCACCGCGGCGGCGCCCGGTTCCAGGACCCCGGCGATCTCCCGCAGGTCGTCGCCGCCGAGCATGCCGGAGGCGGCGCCGTGGAAGGCGCCCAGCCCGCTCAGCTCGATGTCACGGTGCTCGAAGGCGGTCACCCCGCCGTCGGCGTCCTTGCGGACGAAGAGGATGTCCAGCACCCGGATGATCCCCCGGTCCGCCAGGCCGATCAGCAGCGGCAGCGCGGTCCCGTTCAGGCTCCCCTCGGGGAACTCGATGCACAGGTAGTCGACCGGGCCCATCTCGCCCAGCTCCACGTCGCTCATCTCAGCCTCCCGCTACGTTTCCTGCTTGTCGCTCTCCCCAGATCTGCCATGGCATCAGCGTCGTGGGACGGAGGCCGGGCCACGTCATCCGCCGAGGGTGAACTCCGGCCCCGGCCGGGACCGCCGCCGGGCCCGCAGGAGGGGTTCATCCACGCCGGATGAGGTGCCGTCGGGGTCGCGCGAGGAACCGTCGGCAGGGGCCGGTAGCACTGCCGGCCGTCTATTTGCCCGGCTGGCGAGGAGCAGACCCATGACCATTCCGGCGAGCGAATCACCACCGGCCGGCTCCGGGGACCCGAAGGTCCCGGAGGACACGCCCGTGCAGGACCCGCAACGGGCGGAGACGGCGCCGGTGGGCGTACCGGATCAGGAGGAGATCGAGCGGCTCCGGGCCGAGGTGACCGCTTTGCGGGCGCAGCTCGCGGTCGACGGGCGCCGCAGGCGGCCGCGCGGTGGCGCGATCCGCCGTGGCCTGGCCGCCGTGCTCGCCGCGGTGGCCGCGTTCGCGCTGGTGATCAGCGTGGTCGGGCTGTGGGCGGCGACCACCACGCTGAACACCGACCGGTGGGTGTCCACGGTGGCCCCGCTGCCGCAGGACCCGAAGGTGAACGCGGCCGTCGCCGAGTACGCCACCAACGAGGTCTTCCGGGTGCTCGACGTCGAGCAGCGGCTGCGCACCGTGCTGCCCGAGCAGGCCGCCTTCGTGGCCGGGCCGATCACCGGGCAGGTCCGTGAGCAGGTCCGCAAGACCGTGCAGAACGTGCTGGGCAGCGACCGCTTCCAGGTGATCTGGGTGGAGCTGAACCGGCAGGTGCACCAGCGGGTGATCGCCGTCATCGAGGGCGAGAGCGACGTCATCACGGCCAGTGCGGACAGTGTCCAGATCGACCTGCTGCCCCTGATCAATCAGGTGCTGCGGCAGCTCGGTGATCAGCTGCCCACCCTCTTCGGCAAGCAGATCACGCTGCCCGACCTGAGCAGCGGCGCGATCCCGGAGAACCTGCGGCTGCGGGTGGAGGAGGCGCTCGGGGTGAGCCTGCCGGCCGACTTCGCCAGGTTCACCGTCTACGACTCCGGGCAGCTGTGGGAGGTCCAGCAGGCCGTCGTGGCGGCCAAACGCTATCTGGCGCTGTTCGTGGCCGGGGCGATCCTTCTGCTGCTGGCCGCGTTCGTGGTGTCGCCGCAGCGCCGCCGGACCGCGGTGCAGTTCGGGCTCTGGCTGGTGCTGGCCGCCGTGACGGTCACCGCGGTGCTGCGGGCGGTGCGCCGGGAGATCCTCGAGGCGGTGCCCGCCGGGACGTATCAGGCCGGGGTGGACTCGGCCATGACCACGGTGTTCAGCCTGCTGCGGGAACGGGGCACCCAGCTCATCTGGATCGGGGTGGCGATCGCGCTGCTCGCGTACCTGGTGGGGCCGGGGCGGTTCCCGGTGTGGCTGCGCGGCACGGTGGCGCGGGGCACGGCGGCCGGCTGGCGCCGGGCGCGGGCCGGTTCGGCGATCGTCGCGACCCGGGGACCCGGCTTCATCGCGCGGCACCTCGATCCGGTACGCGTGGGCGGGCTCGCCGTGGCGGTGCTGCTGGCGCTGGTGCTGTCCTCGTGGACGTCGCTGCTGGTGATCGTGGTGCTGCTGGCCGCGTACGAGATCGGGGTGACCCTGATCGCCCGCCGGCAGGAGGCGAACACACCGCCGCCCGCCCTCGGCTGAGGACGGGCGGCGGTTCCCCCCGCGTATCGCTCAGATGTCCGTGGCGGCCTCCAGCCGGCCGTCACGGACCGCTTTCACGAATGCCGCGTAGTCGCTCTCCACCTGATCGGCGTACGCCTCGGAGTACACCGCCAGGGCCTGGTCGAACCGGTCCTTGTCACCCAGGTAGGCGGCGATGGCGATCCGGTCCCCGCCGCAGGCGTGCGCCCGGGCCAGGGTCCAGCCGCACAGTCGCCCGTACGCGCGCAGACCACGTGGGTCCATGTCCTGGACGGCCGCCCCGCCCTTCCAGTCGCGCAGTTGCCGGATGTAGAAGTCGCGGGTCTTGCCGTCGAAGCCCGCGACCCGCTGCCAGCCCAGGAAGATGTCGCTGGCCGCCTGCATGATCCGCTGTCCGGCCACCACCCGGCGGCCCTCGTTGTCGAAGTCCGCCCCGGGCTGCGCCTCGGTCAGCCCGGCCAGCACCGAGGGCCCCGCCTCCTTGACCTGCAACAGCAGCGGATCGTCGGCGTCCCGGCCGGTCAGCAGCACGATCCAGCAGCGGGTGCCGACGCTGCCGACCCCCACCACCTTGCGGGCCATGTCGACGAACGTGAACGCGTCGAACAGCCGGCGCCGGTCGTCGGACAGGCTCTCCCGGTATCCCGCCAGCAGGTCGTTGATCTGCGACTCGAACTGCTTATGGACCAGTTCCGGGACCAGGTCGGCGACCGGCACCAGCAGTGGCGGGTCGGCGACGATCCGCCGCCGTCCGTCCACTTCGGCGGTCAGTTTCTGGTACGCCTGGAGACTGGTCCGGGTCCGCGCCTTCGCCCCCGCCTTGGCCATCCGCTCCCGGTGTGTGCGGGTCAACTGGTCGCCGAACTGCTCGCGCAGCTCGTCGAGGTCGGCGCGGGCGTACCAGACGTCCAGCTCCCGCATGCCGGCGAACCTGGCCATCGCCTCCCGGTAGACGCGCGCCGACGATCGTACGATGTCGGCGCGGTCCTTGCGTTTGAAGCCGTTCTCCCGGCCGGCCAGCGTGAGGCTGACGGCGAGCCGTTTGACGTCCCATTCCCACGGGCCGGGGTACGTCTCGTCGAAGTCGTTGAGGTCGAAGACGAGCCGGCGCTCGGGGGAGGCGTAGACCCCGAAGTTGGACAGATGCGCGTCCCCGCAGAGCTGACTGATCAGCCCGGACGACGGTGCGGCGGCCAGGTCGGCGGCCATCAGGACGGCGGTGGCCCGGTAGAAGGCGAACGGGGAGACCAGCATCCGGCCGTGCCGGATCGGCAGCAGCTCCGGCAACCGGTCCTCGGCCTGCTCGATCAGCGCGCCGACCGGGTCGGGCCGGCCGGCGGCGGGTTCGTAGTCGGCGTGGCGGTCGAGCGGGAGGCGGTTGCGCGCCTCCCGCCCGACCGCGGCGCGCGACCCCGGATCAGGGATTCGCGCCACCGAACGCCTCCAGCAGAATCTCGCGCTCGCCCTCGGTCAGGTTGGTCGCGACCAGCTGTTTGTGCAGGCCGTGCATCCGCTCGGCGAGCCTGTCCAGGTTGCCCTGGTCGGTCACCAGGAACAGCGCCGAGGTGCCCTCGGTGATCTCGGTCCGGATGGTCTCCAGCTGCTGCCGGTCGATGCCGGTGCCCTCGGTGGCCTTGACCAGCGCGCCGATGCCCGCGCCGACCGCCGCCCCGGCGACCGGCATGAGGAACAGGCCGCCGATCACGATGCCCCAGAAGGCGCCCCATCCGGTGTGCCGGCGGCCGCTCTCGTGCTCGTGGTGGGTCTCCGGCGCGGCCGCGCCCTGGGGCCAGGTCACCACCGCGTAGTCGACGATCTTGACGAGACCTTCGTCGCGGGCGTGCCGCAGGATCTCGGCCGCCTGTTCCGCGCGTGCCGGGTCGTCGAACTTCCAGACGGTGAACGTGGTCATGGGGTCCTCCTCGATTCTCTGGGACGGCGGCGTCCCGGGTCGGTTCTGTTCTCCTCGCCAGGGGGCCCGCCGGCGAGCAGGCCGTTGAGCCAGCGGGTCGAGGGGTCGATGTCCACCAGCAGACCCTTGGCGAGCAGGGTCAACGGGATGGCGAGCAGGGCGCCGAGGGCGCCCATCACCCAGGCCCAGAAGATCAGCGACAGGAAGGAGACGGTGGCGGAGAGTCCGACCGCGTCGCCCACGATCTTGGGCTGGATGATCGACTGGATGATGAAGTTGACCACGCAGTAGAGCGCGATCACGCTGAGCATCAGATCGGGGCCGCCCTGGAGCAGGCCGAGCAGGGCGGGCGGCACCACGCCGATGATGAAGCCGATGTTCGGGATGTAGTTGGTGATGAACGACAGCAGCCCCCACAGCAGCGGCAGCGGAATGCCCAGCCACCACAGCAGCGCCACGTCGAAGGCCGCCACGATCAGCCCGAAGACGGTGCACACCAGCAGGTACCGGCGGGTGCCCTGGGCGAACGAGCGCAACGCCTCGACCACCTGCGGGCGCTCTCCGACGGCGCCGCGCAGCCGGGCCGGGAAGTGCACCGCGTCCACGCACATGAACAGCAGCACCGCCAGCAGGAAGATCGAGTTGGACAGGACCGAGGCCAGGCCGCCGAACAGCGTCTCGACCAGGCCCAGGAGGGTTCCGGAGTCGGCTCCGGCCACCGCGGTCCGCACCTGTTCGGCGTCGATGCCGAGCGAGCTGAGGCCGCGGACCAGGTCCTCGCGGAGGTCGGCGAACTGTGCCTGGTACTCCGGCAGCAGGTCGATCAGCTGGGACACCGACGCCAGCAGCGCCGCCCCGAGAGCGAAGAGTCCCAGGTAGACGGTGGCGATGGTGGCCATCATGGCGAGCCATGCCGGAGTGCGGTGCCGGCGCAGCCAGCCGGTGAGCGGACTGACCGTCACCGCCAGCATCAGGGCCAGGAAGACCGGCCCGACGAGCTCGGAGACGCCGCGCAGACCGGCCACGACCACCACCATGCTGGCGGTGCCGAGCAGGACGATCACCCCACGCGGGAGGCCGGCCGGCCCGCCGTCGCCGTGGTGACTGTTACGCGCGGCGAGCCGCGGCATCTGCCGCGGCTGCCGGGCGACCAGGCGGTTCATGGTCCGCTCCGGCCGGGACCGCCTCCTCGAACGGTCCCGGCCGGGCGGGGCTCAGTACTTGACCTCACGGCCGTGCGCGGTCAGGGCGTAGATGACAAGGACGTCGAGTGCGATCACGATGCTGCACCACACCGGGTAGGCCGGCAGGAAGGCGAGGTTCGCCAGCGCGCTCAGCACGGCGACGATGATGCCGACCACCCGGGCCCAGGTCTGGCCCGCGAGGATGCCGAGCCCGGTGCCCACCGCGATCAGGCCGATCACGATGTGCGTCCAGCCGTAGGTGTCGAAGTCGACCGGAACGACCAGGCCGCTGGAGGTGGTCAGGTAGAACTCGTCACGCAGCAGGGCGACCAGACCTTCGATCGCCTGGAACGAGCCGAGCATCAGCAGCATGACGCCGGCGAAGACCACCATCCCCACCCACCCGGTCGGCTCGCGCCGTCCAGCGGGCGCGTACGGCTCCTCGGGCGCCTGTCGCGAGTCTGTGTTGGTCATGGTTGTTCTCCCTCGTCAGCGGGGTTCAGCGGGTTCTGGGTTGCGGCCCGATCATGTGGCCGGACCGGCGGCCGCCACGCCATCCGTGGCGGATGAAACCCCGGTCAGGCGGCGGAGGCAGACGACCTCCACACCGGACCGGTCCAGGCGGGTCAGCAGCTTCTCCAGGTCGGCGTCGGAGAGCCGGCCGCGGATCGTGCTCTGCCGGGGCAGGGTTCGCCAGCGCAGGTCGCCCAGCGCCATGCGTAGAAGGGGACCGAGGAATCCCCGAACCCTGATCTCGTACCGCTCCTGCATGGCATGTGCTCCCTCCGCCGGTGACCGTCTGTAGCAGCAACATTTCAGCAAGTGACCCGTGCTGACTTCATCCGCCTGGAATGAGGAATGCCGATGGGTGCGCGTGGCTGACTGATCGGGACACCACACGGGGCACGGAAGGAGCGAGAGCCATGGCAACTCTGCTAGCCATCGGTTATGCCGACGAGACCACGGCGACGGCCGCGTCGCTGGAGGCGAATCGGCTTGCGAAGGACCTGATCATCCAGCCGGACGCGATCGCGACGATCATTCGCGACCGCGAGGGCAAGTTCCACGTGACCACGAACCACCACGCCGTCGCCGGCGGCACCACGTGGGGCATGTTCTGGGGCCTGCTCTTCGGGATGCTGTTCTTCGTCCCGATCCTCGGCATGGCGGTCGGCGCCGGCCTCGGCGCCCTCACCGGCAAGCTGGCCAAGGGCGCCATCAACAAGGAGTTCCAGGAGCGGATCCGCGAGGAGCTGCAGCCCGGAACGTCCGCGCTGTTCATGGTCGTCGAGGCGGTCACCCCGGACAAGGCGGTCGAGGCGCTCAGCAAGTTCGGCGGCACGGTGCTCAAGTCGTCGCTGCCGAAGGAGACCGAGGCCGAGCTCCAGGAAGCGCTGCACGGCGGCGAGCAGAACTAAGGTCGCAGTAGTCCGGACGCCGCCCGAACCTCGGGCGGCGTCCGTCGTCACCGGGGAGACGTGACATGTCGATCGCTGAATGGGTGCCGGGCGTACGGGCCGCGGCCGAATACCGCCCCGCGTGGCTGCCGAAGGACCTGGTCGCCGGTTTCGTGCTGACCACCCTTCTGGTGCCGCAGGGGATGGCCTACGCCGAGCTGGCCGGTCTGCCGCCGATCACCGGGCTCTACACCTCGATCCTGTGCCTGCTGGCGTACGCCGTCTTCGGTCCCTCGCGGATCCTGGTCCTCGGCCCGGACTCCTCGCTCGGCCCGATGATCGCCGCCGTGGTCCTGCCGCTGGTCGTCGCCGGAGGCGACCCGGCGCGGGCCGTGGCGCTCGCGTCGATGCTCGCCCTCATGGTCGGGGCGATGATGACCCTGGCCGCGGTCTTCAAACTCGGTTTCGTGGCCGACCTGCTGTCGCATCCGACCCAGCTCGGGTACATCAACGGTCTGGCGCTCACCATCCTGATCGGGCAGTTGCCGAAGCTGTTCGGCTTCTCGGTGGACGCGGACGGTCTGCTCGATGAGACGGCAGGTTTCGTCCGCGGCGTCGCGGACGGGCAGACCGTGCCGGTGGCCCTGGCGGTCGGCGCCGGCGGCCTGCTGGTCATCCTGGTCCTGAACCGCTGGCTGCCGAAGGTGCCGGCCATCCTGGTCGCGGTGGTCGCCGCGATCCTGGTGACATCGCTGTTCGGCCTGGCCGACCGGGGCGTCGACGTGGTCGGCACGCTGCCGCAGGGCTTCCCGCCGCTGACCCTTCCGTCGGTCGGCTGGTCCGACCTGGGCCTGCTCGCGGCCGGCGCGCTCGGCATCACCCTGGTCTCGCTGACCGACACCATCTCGACGGCGTCCACCTTCGCGGGCCGCACCGGGCAGGAGGTGCGCGGTAACCAGGAGATGATCGGCATCGGCGCCGCCAACCTGGCCGCGGGACTCTTCCAGGGCTTCCCGGTCAGCACCAGCGGCTCGCGGACCGCAGTGGCCTTCCAGGCCGGCGCCCGCACCCAGCTCACCGGCGTGATCGGCGCGGGGACCATCACGCTGTTGCTGGTCCTCGCCCCCGGGCTGTTCCGCAACCTGCCGCAGCCGATGCTGGCCGCCGTGGTGATCGCGGCCTCGCTGTCGCTGGCCGACCTGCCCGGGATGCGGCGGCTGTGGCGGCAGCGGCGCGTCGAGTTCAGCCTGTCGCTGGCCGCTTTCCTCGGCGTGGCGCTGCTGGGCGTGCTGCCCGGCATCGCGGTCGCGGTCGCGCTGTCGGTGCTCAACGTGTTCCGGCGGGTGTGGTGGCCCTACTCGACCGAGCTGGGCCGCCCGGACGGCGTGGCCGGATACCACGACGTGCGGTCCTACCCGGACGGTGAACGGATCCCCGGCCTGGTGCTGTTCCGGTTCGACGCACCGCTGATCTTCGCGAACGCGCGGACCTTCCGCGAGGAGATCCGCCACCTGGCCCACGCCGAGCCGCCCCCGCAGTGGATCGTGGTGGCCGCCGAGCCGATCACCGACATCGACACCACGGCCGCCGACATGCTGGAGGACCTCGACGAGGATCTCAACGCCAAGGGGATCTCACTGGTCTTCGCGGAGATGAAGGACCCGGTGCGCACCAAGATCGACCGGTACAAGCTGACCCGCACCATCGACCCGGCGCACTTCTTCCCCACGGTCGAGGACGCGGTGGCATCTTTTCACTCCCAACGGGGGAAGTGACCAAGGTGTCCGTGGGGCCAGCCTGGCCCCATGGCCATCAATGAGACCGGCGCCGAGCAGCGACGCCTCCACGACGCCGACACCGCCGCAGTGCCGTGGCGGAAATGGGGACCCTACCTCAGCGAACGGCAGTGGGGCACGGTCCGCGAGGACTACAGTCCCGGGGGCGACGCCTGGGACTTTCTCAGTCACGATGCCGCACGCTCCCGGGCGTACCGGTGGGGCGAGGACGGCATCGCCGGATTCTGTGACGACCAGCAGGCGATCTGCATGGCCGTCGCGATGTGGAACGGCCGGGACCCGATCCTCAAGGAACGCTTCTTCGGCCTGACCAACGCCGAGGGCAACCACGGCGAGGACGCCAAGGAGTACTGGTTCTACGTCGACGCCACCCCGACCCACTCCTACCAGCGGATGGTCTACAAGTATCCGCAGCAGGCGTTCCCGTACGAGGACCTGGTCGCCACCAACCGGTCCCGGAGCCGGAGCGAGTTCGAGTACGAGCTGCTGGACACCGGGATCTTCGCGGAGAACCGGTACTTCGACGTGGTGGTGGAGTACGCCAAGGACGGCCCGGAGGACATCCACGGCCGGATCACCGTGCACAACCGGGGTCCGGAGGCCGCGCCGCTGCGGCTGCTGCCCACCCTGTGGTTCCGTAACACCTGGTCCTGGGACCGGCCGGAGCCCAAGCCGTCGCTGCGGGCCGTCGACGGCGGCGTCGAGGCGGTGCACTACAAGATCGGCACCCGCTGGTTCGGGGTGCTCGGCGACCATCCGCTGCTGTTCACCGAGAACGAGACCACCGGCACCGGCCGTTACGGCAAGGACGCCTTCGACCGGTACGTGGTGCACGGCGACACCGGCGCGGTGAATCCCGACGCCACCGGCACGAAGGTGGCCGCCGACGTCGCGGTCGAGGTGCCGGCCGGCGGGTCGGTGACGGTCCGGTTCCGCCTGTCCGATCAGCCGTTCCCCGACGACGTGACACGTTTCGACGAACTGGTGGACCGGCGCCGCGCCGAGGCCGACGAGTTCTACGGCGCGCTGCTCGAACCGCAGCTCAGCGACGACGAGCGGCAGGTGGCCCGGCAGGCGCTGTCCGGAATGCTGTGGAGCAAGCAGTACTTCGGCTACGACGTGGAACGGTGGCTGACCGAGCACGGCAAGGATCCGCTGGCCGCCCGGGGCACCCGCAACGGCGACTGGTTCCACATGATCTGCAACGACGTCATCTCCATGCCGGACAAGTGGGAGTACCCCTGGTTCGCCGCGTGGGACCTGGCGTTCCACTCGATCGCGCTGGCCGTCGTGGACGTGGCCTTCGCCAAGGACCAGCTCGAGCTGCTGCTCAGCCGTCGCTATCTGCACCCCAACGGCCAGATCCCGGCGTACGAGTGGAACTTCAGCGACGTGAACCCCCCGGTGCACGCCTGGGCCACCTATCTGGTGTACGAGCTGGACAAGGCCCGTAACGGGCGGGGCGACCACGGCTGGCTGGAGGCGATCTTCCACAAGCTGTCGAAGAACTTCACCTGGTGGGTCAACCAGAAGGACCACGACGGCAACAACGTCTTCCAGGGCGGCTTCCTCGGGCTGGACAACATCGGCGTCTTCGACCGCAGCGCCCCGCTGCCCACCGGCGGCTACCTGGACCAGGCCGACGGCACCGCGTGGATGGCCCTGTACTGCCAGAGCATGCTGTCGATCGCCCTGGAACTGTCCCAGCAGGACCCGGTCTACCTGGAGCAGGCGCATCAGTATTTCGAGCACTTCGCCTGGATCGCGGTGGCGGTCAACCACGAGCACGGCAGCGCGGCCATGTGGGACGAGGAGGACGGCTTCTTCTACGACCTGCTGCGGCTGCCCGACGGCAGCGCCCAGCGGCTGCGGGTGCGCTCGCTGGTGGGCCTGCTGCCGCTGGCCGCCGCCACCGTGTACGACAGCGCCGTCACCGCCCGGTACCCGCAGCTCATCGAGCAGGCGCAGGACTTCGTGAACCGGCATCCCAGCGTCGACTCGGTGCTGAGCCGGGGCCGGGTGCGCGGCCGGCACGGGGAGCACCTGCTGGCGTTCTTCGACGAGCAACGGCTGCGGCGGATCCTGTCCCGGCTGCTCGACGAGGAGGAGTTCCTCAGCCCGTACGGGATCCGGTCGCTGTCGCGGCACCACGCCGAGCACCCGTTCGAGTTCCGGGTGGGCGACCAGACGTTCGGGGTGTCGTACCAGCCGGCCGAGTCGGACAGCGGCATGTTCGGCGGCAACTCCAACTGGCGCGGGCCGATCTGGGTGCCGGCGAACATCCTGGTGATCCGGGCCCTGATGAATCTCTACATCGGCTACGGCGACGACTTCACCGTGGAGTGCCCGACCGGCTCCGGGGTGAAGATGACGCTGTTCGAGGTGGCCCGGGAGATCTCCACCCGGGTCACCCGGATCTTCCTGCCCGGCCCGGACGGCCGCCGGCCGGTCCACGGCGGCCAGGACGTCTTCGCCACCGAGCACTGGCGTGACCTGATCACGTTCTCCGAGTATTTTCACGGCGACAACGGCGCCGGCCTGGGCGCCGGCCACCAGACCGGCTGGACCGGCCTGGTCGCCGTCTTCCCGAACGTCTTCGCCGGCCTGTCCGGCCCGGACCTGCTGCTCGAGGGCATGGCCGGGGTGCTGCGCCGGGCCCCGATGGAGGAGGAGAAATGAGCTCCTGGCCGAAGACCCCGGTCATCTACGAGATCGGCACCTGGCCGTGGCTGACCGGGCTGAGCCGCCGGTACGGCCGCCCGGTCACCCTGGCCGACGTGCCGGGCGAGGTGTGGGACGAGATCGCCGCGCCCGGCATCGACGCGGTGTGGCTGATGGGCGTCTGGGAGCGCAGCCCCGCCGGGCTGGCCCTGGCCCAGCGCAACGAGGACCTGCAACGGTCGTTCCGGGAGGCGCTGCCCGACCTGACCGCCGACGACGTGGTCGGCTCGCCCTACTGCGTGCGCCGCTACCGGGCCGACGAGCGGCTGGGCGGGCCGTCCGGGCTTGCCGCCGCCCGGGCCGCGCTGCGTGAGCGCGGTGTCCGGCTGGTGCTGGACTACGTGCCCAACCACGTGGCGCCGGACCATCCGGCGGTCTTCATGCACCCGGAGTGGTTCGTCCGCGGCACGCAGCGGGATCTGGCCGCCGACCCGCGCGGCTGGTTCACCGCCGGCGGGCAGGTGCTGGCGCACGGGCGGGACCCGTACTTCCCGCCGTGGCCGGACGTGGCCCAGCTCAACGCGTTCGACCTGGGGCTGCGCGACATCACGGCGGCGGTGCTGGGCGACATCGGCGACCAGTGCGACGGGATCCGCTGCGACATGGCGATGCTGCTCATCAACGAGGTGTTCGCCGGTACCTGGGGGCATTGGGCGGGACCGGCGCCGGCGGAGGAGTTCTGGCCGTACGTCTTCGCGAAGCTCCGCGTTCGGCACCCGGATCTGGCGATGATCGCCGAGGCGTACTGGGACATGGAGTGGACGCTGCAGCGGCAGGGCTTCGACTTCTGCTACGACAAGCGGCTCTACGACCGGCTCGCGCACTCCGACGCCGAGTCGCTGCGCAAGCATCTGGCGGCGGGACGTGACTATCAGGACGGTCTGGTGCGCTTCCTGGAGAACCACGACGAGCCCCGGGCCGCCGCGACGTTGCCCGGCGGGCGGGGCCGGGCCGCCGCGGTGGCGATCGCCACCCTGCCGGGCGCCACGCTCTGGCACGACGGCCAGTTCGACGGGCGGCGTACCCGGTTGCCGGTCTTCCTGGCGCGTTTCCCGGACGAACCGGACGATCCGGAGCTGCGGCGGTTCCACGAGCGGCTGCTGACGGTCGCCGCCACGGTCCGCGGCGGCGAGTGGCGGACGGTCGACACCCGGGGCTGGCCGGACAACCCGTCGCATCGGGACCTGCTGGCCTGGGCGTGGCACGAGGAGGAACGACGGCACCTCGTAGTGATCAATTTCGGTGACCGGCCGGCCCAGGCGAGGGTGGAGGTCCCGTGGCCGGAACTGGCCGGGCGGTCCTGGGAACTGGCCGATCTGCTGGACGGCCGGGTCTTCGCCCGCGACGGCGACGAACTGGCCGGAACGGGGTTGTATGTGGACCTACCGCCATGGGGTTTTCATGTCATTACATTCCGTTTACCGGCGCGACACTGACGGTCACGGGATTATCCGATCCGGACGATGTGCGGATGAGGTGCGGGCGAAAGTCTGAACGTGAGATCAAACGGGGTGGCCTTCGGAGGTAGCGAACGTGTCTATGGAAGTAATCGCCGAACCATCCGGAACCTCCACATACGACCAGGCCAGCGCGTTGCTCGCATCCAAGTTCGTGATTCCGGCCGCGCCGCCGTTCATGGTGACGCGGCCGGGACTCCTAGATCGGGTCAGCGAGGGGGTCCAGGGTCCGGTGACCCTGATCACCGGGCTGGCCGGAAGCGGGAAGACCCAGTTGCTGGCGTCCTGGGCCCGGAGCCGGGCGGGGAACCGGCCGGTCGCCTGGATCACGCTGGAGCAGGGCGACGAGCAGGTTTCGACATTCTGGACCTATGTCGCGGAGGGGCTGCGCCGCGCCGGCGTGCAGGTCCCCTCGATGACCGACGGCGCGGTCACCCGTGCCGTCCTCGGCCGCCTCGCCGCGGCCGTCGCCGAACACCCGACCGAGATAGTCCTGATCCTGGACGGCGCCTCCCAGCTACCCGGCCGGGAGTGGGCCTCCGGACTGGAATTCCTGCTCAGCCATGTGGACCGGTTGCGGGTGGTGCTCACCGGGCGGTGGGACCCCCCGCTGCCGCTGTACCGATACCGGCTCGCCGGCGAACTGCACGAGCTGCGCACCGCCGACCTGGCCTTCACCCCGGCCGAGGCCGCCACCCTGATGCGCCTGCACGGCGTCGACCTCGGCCCGGCCGAGATGTCGGCACTGCTGGAACACACCGAGGGCTGGGCCGCCGGCATCCGGCTGTGCGCCTGCGCCCTTCAGGGCAGCGCCGACGCGAGCCGGCTCGTGAAGACCATCTCCGGCGACGAGTCCACGATCGCCGAGTACTTCATCGGCGAGGTGCTGCGGCTCCAGGCGCCGCCGGTGCGGCGCTTCCTGCTGGAGACCAGCGTCCTGGACACCTTCACCCCGGAGCTGGCCGCCGCGGTCACCGAACGGCCCGACGCCGCCCGGCTGCTGACCACCCTCACCCGGGAGAACGCTTTCATCCAGCCGGTCGGCGCGGGCACCGACGTGTACCGCTACCACCGGCTCTTCGCCGAGCTGCTGCGCGCCCAGCTCGCCTGGACCGAGCCGGAGGAGGTGACCGTGCTGCACCAGCGGGCCGCCGCCTGGCTGGCCGAACACGGGCACCTCGCCGAAGCGGTCGGGCACGCCGTCCAAGCCGGTGACTGGAACGGCGCGGCCACCATGGTGATCGAGGACTACGCCCTCGGCGTACTGGTCATGGAGGGCGGTGGGGGCCGGCTGGGGGCGCTGTTCGCGGCCCTGCCCGGGCACCTGGAGGAGCCCGAGGCGGTGATGGTCCGGGCCGCCATCGCCTACGGCGACGGCGACCACACCCGCGCCGCCGAACAGTTCACCTACGCGAGCAAGCTGCTCAGCATGAGCGGCAGCGCCTGCGGCGACGGGCTCACCGTCTCCTGCTTCCTGATGCGGCTGCTGCTGCTCGCCGACGGGGCCGACCCGGAGCAGGTGGCCCACCTCGCGCCGGTCGCCCGTACGTTCCTGTCGGTGGCGCCCGCCGAGCGGCTGGCCCGGCACCCCGAGCTGCGGATGCTGCTGCTCGCCGCCGAGGGCATGGCCCGCAGCGGCAGCGGCGACATCGACGAGGCGGCCACGGTGCTGGCCGAGGCGGCGGCGATCACCGCGCCCGGCGCCGAGCCGGTGCGGATCTCCTGCCTGGAGAATCTGGCGCTGGTCGAGGCGCATCGGGGCCGGCTCACCCGGGCCGAGGCGAGCGCCCGGCAGGCCATCGAGCTGGCCACCCGGCGCGGGCTCGGCAAGGACCGCTGGCCGGCCGCCGCCGAGGTGGCGCTGGCCTGGGTGGCGCTGGAGCGCTACGACATCGAGACCGCCGACCGGAAGCTGCGGGCCGCTCAGCACCTCTGCGCCGGTGGCGCGACCGGGCCCGGCCCGGCCGCGTACGCCCTGGTCCGGGCCCGGCGGCTGCAGACCCGCGGCGAGCTGCGGCAGGCGTCCAACGTGCTGGCCGCGGCGCGGGAGAACGCGGGGGCGCCGCGCTGGCTGAGCCGCGAGATCACCATGAACCTGTCCCGCCTGCTGATCGCCGGCGGCCGGGTGGACGAGGCGGGCGGCCTGCTGGCCGGCTACGCCGACTCGCCCGCCGCGGACGTGGCGGTGGCCCGGGCCGCGCTGCTGCTGGCACAGGGGCAGTCGGCGGCGGCGCACGAGGTGGCCCGGACGGTGGCCGACGCCGCCGGGGTTCCGGCGCCGGTCGCGCTGGACGCCTGGCTGCTGCTGGCGATGCTGGCGGACGGCAAGGACGACACCGTCGGGGCTCGGGAGGCGCTGCGCCGGGCGCTGCGGGTGGCCGG